>NZ_JADMVY010000029.1:0-4900 GCF_015547905.1 Clostridium sp. J1101437_171009_A5 | reverse complement strand
CGGCATCACCGGCGACCTCTTCAAGGTCACCCCCATGCTCATCGAGTCCATCAAGGCCCTGAAGGCCTCCAAGTAATTCGTTTTCCTTTCACAGCAGCATCACATAGAGAAGAGACCCCGCCGGAACGCTCCGGCTGGGGTATCTTCTCTTGTGTGCCGTAGAGAAAGTGATCCACATACGTGGGATATATAGACCCCGGCGAGGAAAAGAGAAAGAATCTGTTGAACGGAACGGGTGCTCCCCCTTTCGTTTGATGCCCCCACAGACCCCTTCATAGGGCCTTTGGAAACTACTGTTTTGTAGTACAAGGAGGATCATTATGAGCAAAAAAAATTACGTCGTTATGGACGGTAATACCGCCGCGGCCCATGTGGCCTATGCCTTTACTGAGGTTGCGGCGATTTACCCCATCACTCCCTCTTCTCCCATGGCGGAGAAGGTGGACGAGTGGTCCGCGAAAGGCCGGAAGAACCTGTTCGGCTCCACCGTGGACGTCATCCAGATGCAGTCTGAGGCCGGTGCTGCCGGTACCTGCCACGGCTCCCTGCAGGCCGGTGCCCTGACCACCACCTTTACCTCTTCCCAGGGCCTCATGCTGATGATCCCCGCCATGTATGCCATGGGCGGTCAGTTCCTCCCCAGCGTGATGCACATCGCCTCCCGCGTGGTGACCTCGAACCACCACTCCATCTTTGGCGATCACACCGACTTCATGACCTGCCGTATGACCGGCTATGCCATGCTGATGTCCTCCTCTCCCCAGGAGGCCATGGACCTGGGCGCTGTGGCCCACCTGTCCGCCATCGGCTCCAAGTACGCCTTCATGCACTGCTTTGACGGCTTCCGTACCTCCCACGAGATGCAGCGCATCGAGGCCCTGGACTACGAGGACCTGCGCGGCCTGGTGGACTATGAGGCCCTGAAGGACTTCCGCCGCAACGCCCTCAACCCCGAGCATCCCACTAACCGCGGCAACAACGTCAACCCCGACGTCTACTTCCAGTGCAAGGAGGGCGCCAACGTCAAGGCCGCCGTCGTGCCCGAGACCGTTCAGCACTACATGGACGAGATCAACAAGATCACCGGCCGCGACTATAAGCTCTTCAACTACTACGGCGCTCCCGACGCGGAAGAGGTCATCGTGGTGATGTGCTCCGCCTCCGAGGCCGTGAAGGAGACCGTGGATTACCTCAACGCCAACGGCCGCAAGGTGGGTATGGTCCAGATCCATCTGTACCGTCCCTTCTCCGTCAAGCACTTCTCCGAGGCCATTCCCGCCACGGTCAAGAAGATCGCTGTCCTGGACCGCAACAAGGAGACCGGTTCCGTGGGCGAGCCCGTGTACCTGGACGTGGTCACCGCTCTGAACCAGGCCGGCCGCGGCGACATCCGCGTGGTGGGCGGCCGTTACGGCCTGTCCTCCAAGGACACCACTCCCGGCCAGTTCATCGCCGTGTATGACAACCTCAAGCAGGAGAACCCCAAGAACAACTTCACCATCGGCATCATCGACGACGTGACCCACACCTCCCTGGACTACAAGGAAGTGGAGCTGGCCCATCCCGGTGAGGTGGCCTGTAAGCTGTGGGGCCTGGGCGGCGACGGTACTGTGGGCGCCAACAAGAACGCCATCAGCACCATCGGCCTGGTGGCCAACAAGTATGCGCAGGCTTACTTCTCCTATGACTCCATGAAGTCCGGTGGTCTGACTCAGTCCCACCTGCGCTTCGGCGATCACCCCATCCGCGCTACTTACAACGTGTCCTCCGCTGACTTTGTGGCGGTCCATGCCCCCACCTATGTCAACAAGTACGACACCACCGCCGATCTGAAGGACGGCGGCACCTACCTGCTCAACTGCCCCTGGTCCGTGGAGGAGCTGGGTGAGCGCCTGCCCGCCAAGATGAAGCGGGATCTGGCCAACAAGCACGCTCAGTTCTACATCATCGACGCGGCCAAGCTGGCCGGCGAGATTGGCCTGGGCAAGCGCACCAACAGCATCCTGCAGGCCGCCTTCTTCGCCCTGACCAAGGTCATCCCCCTGGACATGGCCGTGGAGGACATGAAGAAGAACAACTACAACTCCTACTTCAAGAAGGCCGGTCAGAAGATCGTTGACCTGAACAACCAGGCTGTGGACGTGGGCATCAACGCCGCCGTGAAGGTGGAGATCCCCGCTTCCTGGGCCGATGCCGTGGACGCTCCCGCTGCCGAGATCGAGGCCACTCCCTTCGTCAAGGAGATCGTGATGCCCATCGACCGTCAGCAGGGCGACAAGCTGCCCGTCTCCGTGTTCCAGAAGCACGGCGTGCTGGACGGCACCTGGGAGAACGGTACCTCCGCTTACTCCAAGCGCGGCGTGGCGACTGCGGTGCCCAAGTGGAACCCCGACGCCTGCATCCAGTGTAACCGCTGCTCCATGTGCTGCCCCCATGCGGCCATCCGTCCCGTGCTCCTCAGCGAGGAGGAGAAGGCCGGCGTGCCCGCCTCCTTCGTCACCGTGCCCGCCAAGGGCCTGGGCAAGGACGCCCCCGCTTACTCCTTCCGCATCCAGGTCTCTCCCTATGACTGTCTGGGCTGCGGCGTGTGTCTGACCGCCTGCCCCGCCAACCAGAACGAGAAGAGCGCCGACGCTCTGGTTATGACTCCCTTCGAGGAGATGAAGCCCGAGCAGGAGAACTTCGACAAGGTCGCCATGAACGACGCCTACCTGAAGAAGGACATCATCAGCGACAAGACCGTCAAGTCCATTCAGTTCGCCAAGCCCTACTTCCAGTTCTCCGCTGCCTGCGCCGGCTGTGCCGAGACCACCTACATCAAGCTGGTCAGCCAGCTGGTGGGCGACCGTATGTACATCGGCAACGCGGCTGGCTGCTCCTCCGCGATCAGCGGCGGCGCCCCCATCCTGCCCTACTGCCGCGACTGCGAGGGCCATGGTCCCGCCTGGGAGCACTCCCTGTTTGAGGACAACGCCGAGTTCGCCTACGGCTTCTTCCACGCTCAGGATGCCATCCGCAAGGAGCTGCTCATCCGCATGGAGAGCCTGAAGGCTGCCGGCATCGCCGTGGAGGCCATTGACAACTACATGGCCAACTGGGAGGACAAGGATCAGACCCGCGCCGTCTCCGACGCTCTGGTCGCTGCCCTGGAGGCCGTGGAGAAGAACGCCGACATCGAGTACATCCTGGACAACAAGGAGTACCTGAGCAAGAAGTCCATCTGGGCCATCGGCGGCGACGGCTGGGCCTACGATATCGGCTTCGGCGGCATCGACCACGTCATGGCGCAGAACCGCGACGTGAACCTGCTGGTTCTGGATACCGAGGTGTACTCCAACACCGGCGGACAGGCCTCCAAGTCCACCCCCATCTCCGCTGTGGCCAAGTTTGCCGCCGGCGGTAAGCGGGTGGCCAAGAAGGACCTGGGCGCTATCCTCATGAACTACGGCTATGTCTACGTGGCTCAGGTCGCCATGGGTTATGACCAGAATCAGACCCTGAAGGCCATCCGTGAGGCCGAGTCCTATCCCGGTCCCTCCATCATCATCGCCTACTGCCCCTGCCTGGAGCAGCACATCAAGGCCGGCATGAGCTGCACTCAGACCGAGATGAAGAAGGCCGTGGAGGCCGGTTACTGGCACCTGTACCGCTACGATCCCCGCCGCATCGCCGAGGGCAAGAATCCCTTCCAGCTGGATTCTCCCGAGCCCGACACCGATAAGCTCATGGACTACCTGATGGGTGAGAACCGCTTCGCCTCCCTGAAGAACAACTTCCCCGAGCGCGCGGAGGAGCTCTATCAGCAGGAGATCGCGGAGCTGAAGGCCCGCTATGCCCGCTATCGCAAGATGGCCGACGAGCAGTAAGGGAATATAAACGACGTTTTGACCCAGTCAAACACGGCCGCGACATCCCTGTGAGATCGCCGCTGTCCGTATGACAGCAACGGGGTGCCGCCTGTGTTGGCGGCACCCCGTTCTTTGTTTTGCCTGGGTCTCCGGAACAGAATTATCTGAGGAGGAACGGTTATGTATCAGACCATTCGCTTTGAGAAGCAGGACAATATCGCTATCATCACCATCAATCGCCCCGAGGCCCTCAACGCCCTCAACTCCACTGTCATCGGCGAGCTGGAGCAGGTCATCACTCAGGTGGAGCAGGACAGCACCCTGGGCTGCATGATCCTCACTGGCGAGGGCCGCTCCTTCGTGGCCGGCGCCGACATCGGCGAGCAGATGCCCCTGGACCTGAACGGCGGCCGCAAGTGGGGCCAGCGCGGCAGCGCTCTGTTCCGCCGCATTGAGAAGCTGGAGATCCCCACCATCGCTGCGGTCAACGGCTTCGCTCTGGGCGGCGGCTGTGAGCTGGCGCTCTGCTGCGACATCATCCTGGCCAGCGAGAAGGCCAAGTTCGGCCAGCCCGAGGTGGGCCTGGGCATCACCCCCGGCTTCTCCGGCACTCAGCGCCTCCCCCGCCGGGTGGGCATCGCCAAGGCCAAGGAGCTGATCTTCTCCGGTAAGATGATCAAGGCCGACGAGGCTGAGAAGATCGGTCTGGCCAACGCTGTCTACGCTCCCGAGGAGCTGATGAACGGCGCCGTGGAGATGGCTCGCTCCTTTATGAAGAACGCCCCCATCGCCGTGAAGTACTCCAAGGCCTGCATCGACCGCGGCATGCAGATGGACATCGACGACGGCATCGCCCTGGAGAACGAGCTGTTCGCCATGTGCTTTGCCACCGCCGACCAGAAGGAGGGCATGACCGCGTTCCTGGAGAAGCGTTCCGCCACCTTTGAGAACAAGTAAGAAGAGGAGTAGAACGATATGATGACATCCCAGGAGTACATCGAGAGCCTGCGGAAGCTGAAGACGCGGGTGTACATGTTCGGGGAGCAGATCGA
>NZ_JADMVY010000028.1:0-5617 GCF_015547905.1 Clostridium sp. J1101437_171009_A5 | reverse complement strand
AGCGGCACAATGTTGTGTTTGTCGGCAGAGACCGAAGCGGTACGCCGAGATACGCCCATGTGCGAGGAACGGCAGACTCATTCAGACAGGATATTACCGGGTCTGACAAGTCCTATCCGTTCCGCTATGAGGGAAACAGCAACCAGCTCTTTGTCTTTGAAGCACCGATTGACCTGTTATCGTTTATCTGCCTTTATCCGCAGGATTGGCAGACAAGAAATTATCTTGCCCTGGGCGGCGTTTCAGGCAAAGCCCTTGACCGTTTCCTTTCTGAACGCCAGGACACCCGAAAAGTGTTCCTCTGCCTTGACAGCGACACTGCAGGAAGCGAAGCCTGTACCCGACTGGCACAGGACATTCCCGGTGAGATCGCCGTCATTCGCCTTGTCCCGGCAAGGAAAGACTGGAACGATGTTCTCCGTCAGCAAGGGGACATTCCCAGCCGCAAATTCATAGCCGAGACAATCACGCTGCGAGAGCTGCCCACCGCCCAGCCTGTTCCCATGCTCCGCATGGCAGATGTGGAGCTGACGAGCGTGGATTGGCTATGGTTTCCCTATATCCCCTTTGGAAAGCTGACGATTATACAGGGCAACCCCGGCGAGGGCAAGACCTACTTTGCCATGCGTCTTGCGGCGGCTTGCACCAACCGAAAGCCTTTACCTGGTATGGAGACCCTTGAGCCTTTCAACATCATCTATCAGACCGCCGAGGACGGTTTGGGCGATACCGTTAAGCCCCGGCTGATGGAAGCTGACGCAGACCTTGAACGAGTGCTTGTCATTGACGATAGGGACACACCGCTGACCCTTGCCGATGAGCGCATAGCAAGGGCAATCCGGGAAAACAACGCAAGGCTTGTTATCATTGACCCGGTACAGGCGTTTCTGGGCGCAGATGTGGACATGAACAGAGCAAACGAGGTGCGCCCGATATTCCGCAGTTTGGGAGACATTGCACAGGCTACCGGGTGCGCTATCGTGCTGATCGGACACCTGAACAAAGCCGCAGGAACGCAAAGCACCTATCGGGGATTAGGGTCTATCGACATCACGGCGGCAGTCCGCAGTCTGCTCTTTATCGGCAAGCTGAAAGACAGTCCCACGACGAGGGTGCTTATCCATGAGAAAAGCTCCCTTGCGCCGCCCGGACAGTCCCTTGCATTTTCTCTGGGAGACGAGAAAGGCTTTGAGTGGATAGGGGCTTATGACATTACCGCTGACGAGCTTCTTGCCGGGACAGACACCGCAAAGACCGAGAGCAAGACCGCACAGGCGCAAATGCTCATTCTGGAACTGCTTGCAAACGGAAAGCGTATGCCGAGCGCAGAGCTGGAAAAGGCAGTCAATGAGCGTGGGATTTCCTCACGCACCATGAGAACGGCAAAGAGCCGTATCGGGGACAGGCTTGTGACCGAGAAAGACGGCACAGCATGGGTCTGCTATCTCCGAGACTGACAACAGGAACACGGCAAGCGTGGCAAAGACGGCAAGGTTTTTATAGATACCTTAATGTTGCCGCCTTGCCTTGTTCCCTCATACCGACACCGCCCGATGATGAACAGTCACCGGGCATTTTTCATTTACAGGAGGATTTTGAATGAACAATACCGCAACCAATACCGCCACTTGCCCGACTGTCAGAAAGCAGATCGGAAAGACAACCTATATCGTCCGTGTGCATTTCAGCCAGACCGCAAAAGAGACGATGGAGGACAAAATCAAGCGTCTGCTCCGTGAGGAAGTCCGCAAAATGTAACTTCTTTTTGAATTTGATGAAAAAGTCCTTGACTTTTCGTCTCTGGCAAGACCGCTAAGTCGATTTTGATTTCCTGCGGCGCTCGTCTGGCTCCTTTTGATATTCAGGAGGTCAGAGATGTGACTGCCTATGACGAGTTGCAGTTGGATACTCTCGGAGATAAGAAAACGGCGCTCTTTCTGATTATGTCAGATACGGATGCGACGTTTAATTTTTTGATCTCCATGATTTACACACAGCTGTTCAACTTGTTGTGCGAGAAAGCAGATGATGTGTACGGCGGCAGACTGCCGGTTCATGTGCGCTGCTTGATTGATGAGATGGCAAACATCGGTCAGATTCCCAATCTGGAAAAACTGGTAGCGACAATCCGAAGCCGTGAAATATCGGCTTGCCTTGTTCTCCAGGCACAATCACAGCTGAAAGCCATTTATAAAGACAATGCCGATACCATCATCGGCAACATGGATTCCCGAATTTTCCTGGGTGGTTCTGAGCCAACCACGCTCAAAGAACTGAATCAGGCATTGGGAAAAGAAACTATCGACACCTACAACACCTCCAACACCAGAGGTAACAGCCCGTCTTACGGCTTGAATTATCAGAAGTTAGGCAAAGACCTTGCGAGCGTAGATGAGCTTGCGGTTCTGGATGGCAGCAAGTGTATTTTGCAGTTGCGTGGTGTCAGACCGTTTCTTTCTGACAAGTACGATCTGACGCAGCACCCCAATTATAAGTACACATCAGACTTTGATAAGAGAAATGAGTTCAACATTGAGCAGTTTCTGAGTCGAAGGTTGAAGCTCAAGGCAGGTGATGAGTTTGTGGTAGTCGATGCGGATTAAGGAGGTTTCTGTTTGGAAAATCTGAAAACGGTATCTGCCCTGGTTAAGAACATCTTGGAACACGACCACAAGGCAAGAAATACCGACAATCATTTGTACCTGATGGTACTGGAACACTATTCCGGTCTGCGTGGCATCGACATTCATGCCATGACGGTTCCTGTGTTTTTGAAGGAACTGGATAGACGCAGCTTTCCGGGGTTTGAAACTGTCCGCAGAAGCAGACAGAAAGTGCAGGCAACCTACCCTGACCTTGCTCCCAGTGAAGCCGTAGGCAAGCGCAGAGCAAAAAATGAGGTTGTATATCGAGAATTTGCAGAAAGCGAGGTGTAAAAAAAATGACTTGGTGGATCACGGATACCTCTATTGGGCAGCGATTGAAGTTCGTTAGACGATTTCGCCGCCTTACCCAGAAAGAGCTTGGACTCCTGATGGGGTATTCCGAGAAAACAGCGGATGTCCGTATTGCTCAGTATGAGAAAAACGCTCGAACCCCTAATGCAGAAACCACAGCGAAACTCGCAGAGGTTCTGAAGGTTTCACCTGTCGTTTTTTCACCGACAATCTGTGCTTCTCGTGAAGATTTGTTGCAGTCAATGTATTGGCTGTTTCTTATGAAAGGTGGTGGTGATATATATGATTGTGAAACTGAATATGCAAGAAGCAGAATGGAACAGAAACTTGGCGTGATAACCGTCGAGGAGTTCCTTGAAAAGATTCTCGTAAACTAAGCCTTCCGTCCGGTTTTGATGCCGGTAGTACGGAGGGCTTTTTCTATTCTCAAAACAATTTCAAATTTTAGGAGGAAAATATTATGGCATTTTTCAATAGCGCAGTAACCGTTCTTCAGACTCTCGTTATCGCTCTGGGCGCAGGTCTTGGCATCTGGGGTGCAATCAATCTGCTTGAGGGCTACGGCAACGATAACCCCGGCGCAAATGCTCATGTGCGGTAAAGTAATAAAAAGATTTAGGTAGCCGCCTTAACTATTCCTAAATAAGATAATATGCACAGTATTTTCTCGTAAATAGAAAATAAATTATTGCATTTTACCAATTATTATGTTAAAATGACAATGTAACAAAGAGCTATGTATTTTTAAGGAAAGGGAGGAACTTATGAATTTAAGAAAATCTATTTTAGCACTTTCAGTAGTAGCTGGAATTGTAGCTGCTCCAATGACTGTATTTGCCGCTCATACTCATAGTTGGGGTTCTCCCCAGTACTATGGGATATGAAGATGAAATGCCTGGTATATATGATGACTGGGATAAATGTGCGACACGTCATGTATATAATTACAAACAATGTTTAATTTGTGGAGAAGTAAGCATTTATGAAGTTGAGACGATTGAAATGTCTCACAAATGGGTGAATGGTGCATGTGTATATTGCAACAAAGGTTACGCGAAAGAGATAAATTAACATAGTATCATTACCGGCAAGTTTATAATCAAAAAATAGAAAGCATTGAGAATATTTCATAATTTCTTGAAAGTACTCTCTGTGCTTTCTTTGATAATATGAAAGGAGAAATAAATGCAAAAAAAACAACTTTCTGTATTAGTACTAATTATTTTATGCTTTTTATTAGGATGTAACAGAGAAACACCAAAAGATGAATCTCAACAAAATTATGAAGATGAATCTAATATTTCTAAAACAAATGGAGAAGAACTTGTAAATATAAACAGTGAATTGTTAGGTTCGACTCCTTTTGATATCCAAATCGATAAAACAGCATTGCAGACTAGAAAAGAAACAGAAACAGAAGTTACAATAAAGACAAATTTAACAGACTGGGGTTATACTGTTTCTTCTGAAAAAGGGAAAATATCTGATATAAATAAAAATTCATTCATATATATAGCACCTAAAGATGAGAGGGATGATACTATAAAAATACAATTATCGGACTATGAAAATGGCATATCATATGAATATACAATTCCACTTATTTTTGCGGGAAACAATGAACATTCTTTAGATAAATTCAAGGAAAATCTTTCAAGATTACCTAATAGTTAGTAAAGAGTCGATAGACTAAAGTACCACCATCCTCTTTTATTTCAACTGAATATCCATCCCGCCGCACCGCAGCGGCACATGAAGCAGTAAATCCGAAAAAGATTTGCTGCTTTTTTTGCGTCCATTTTTGGCAAATTTCCAAAAGTTCCGTATTAGACAGTGAAACCAAAAAAGGCTGCCATTTTTTTCAGACAGCGGGCAAAACGCAGCTTCCGAAACGCCTTATTGTCGGGAAAGACCGAGCCGCCGGAAAAGTTCTTGCCGGAAAGTCCGTCCATTCTGCTCTTTTGTGGTTTGTAGGGAGTAAGGGAAAAACGCCAGCCCGCAGCCTTTTATAAAAAAAGCTGGTTATAGATTTTCTGAAAAAGTGGCAGTAGCAAGTGAACGGCAGGCCGGCAGTTTCTTAGAGCAAGATTCTACCGAGGTGCCAAAATTCGCTTATCGCTCATTTTGCCCCTGCGGGAATCTTGTTGGGGAGTGCCTTCCCCAAACCCTGCTTATGCGGCTTGCGCCGCTGAAAAACCCCTCAAAATATTTTTCGGATTTTTCAAAAACAGTTCCGCTTCACACCCTGTTTTTCTCCTATTAGTGAGAGGACACCACGCACAGAAAGGAGGTCAACCACCTATGAAACGATACAACACGCCGCACCGCAGCCGGGTAGTCAAAACACGCATGACCGAGGAAGAATACGCCGAGTTTGCCCAGCGGCTTTCTGCTTACCACATGAGCCAAGCCGAGTTTATCCGGCAAGCCATAACCGGGGCAGCCATACGCCCCATCATAACCGTTTCCCCCATCAATGACGAGCTGCTTGCCGCTGTCGGGAAGCTGACCGCCGAATACGGGAGGATCGGCGGCAACTTAAACCAGATAGCCCGGACGCTGAACGAGTGGCACAGTCCCTATCCGCAGCTTGCCGGGGAGGTACGGGCGGCGGTTTCCGACCTTGCTGCCCTAAAGTTTGAAGTCTTGCAGAAAGTGGG
>NZ_JADMVY010000027.1:0-5747 GCF_015547905.1 Clostridium sp. J1101437_171009_A5 | reverse complement strand
AAATTGGTGACCCGTACGGGAATCGAACCCATGTTTGCGGCGTGAGAGGCCGCCGTCTTAACCGCTTGACCAACGGGCCGTTGGTGCACCTTCAGGGATTCGAACCCGGGACCCACTGATTAAGAGTCAGTTGCTCTACCAACTGAGCTAAAGGTGCATACTTTCTTTCGAGAAAGAATGTATCCCGAAAAAGTGGGGTGCTTGCTGCACCCTCAAAACCGAACAATGTAGTTGATTTCATACTCGCAAGCGCCTGCATTGCTTCTTGTTAAGGTCAAGCCCTCGGCTTATTAGTACCGGTCAGCTGCATGTGTTACCACACTTCCACCTCCGGCCTATCAACGATGTAGTCTACATCGAGCCTTACCTCATAAAGAGTGAGAGATCTAATCTTAGGGGGAGTTTCACGCTTAGATGCTTTCAGCGTTTATCTCGTCCAGACGTAGCTACCCAGCCGTGCCCTTGGCAGGACAACTGGTACACCAGCGGTCTGTCCATCCCGGTCCTCTCGTACTAAGGACAGCTCCCTTCAAATCTCTTACGCCCGCAACAGATAGGGACCGAACTGTCTCACGACGTTCTGAACCCAGCTCGCGTGCCGCTTTAATTGGCGAACAGCCAAACCCTTGGGACCGAATACAGCCCCAGGATGCGACGAGCCGACATCGAGGTGCCAAACCTCCCCGTCGCTGTGGACGCTTGGGGGAGATCAGCCTGTTATCCCCAGGGTAGCTTTTATCCGTTGAGCGACGGCATTTCCACTCACATACCGCCGGATCACTAACTCCAACTTTCGTTACTGCTCGACCCGTCGGTCTCGCAGTTAGGCTCGTTTATGCGTTTACACTCACTGCACGATTTCCGTCCGTGCTGAACGAACCTTTGAGCGCCTCCGTTACCTTTTTGGAGGCGACCGCCCCAGTCAAACTGCCCACCTAACAGTGTCCCCCGACCGGATTCACGGCCGCAGGTTAGAAAACCAGCAAATCAAGGGTGGTATCCCAAGGGTGACTCCATACGAGCTGACGCCCGTACTTCCAAGTCTCCCACCTATCCTGTACATGATTTACCGATTTCCAGTATTAAGCTACAGTAAAGCTCCATGGGGTCTTTCCGTCTAGTTGCGGGTAACTGGCTTCTTCACCAGTACAACAATTTCGCCGGGTGGGCTGTTGAGACAGTGCCCAAATCGTTACGCCATTCGTGCGGGTCAGAACTTACCTGACAAGGAATTTCGCTACCTTAGGACCGTTATAGTTACGGCCGCCGTTTACTGGGGCTTCAATTCAAACCTTCGCTTGCGCTAAGCTCTCCTCTTAACCTTCCAGCACCGGGCAGGCGTCAGCCCATATACGTCATCTTTCGATTTAGCATAGACCTGTGTTTTTGGTAAACAGTCGCTTGGGCCTTTTCACTGCGGCCTCCCGTAGGAGGCGCCCCTTATCCCGAAGTTACGGGGCCAATTTGCCGAGTTCCTTAACAACCCTTCTCCCGTTGGCCTTAGGATTCTCTCCTCATCTACCTGTGTCGGTTTGCGGTACGGGCGCCTTAGTATACCTCACGCCTTTTCTCGCCTCTGGACATCGAAGACTTCCCTACTATATTTCGGTCCCTTACGCCCGGGTCAACCAACGCCCGGGTTCTCCTATTCCAAAGTGTCAGCGTGCTTAAAGTTCGGCGGCTACGGAATCTCTACCGTATGTGCATCGACTACGCCTTGCGGCCTCGCCTTAGCTCCCGGCTTACCTTGGGCGGACGAACCTTCCCCAAGAAACCTTAGATTTTCGGCCATTATGATTCCCACATAATTCTCGCTACTCATTCCGGCATTCTCACTCGAATACAGTCCACCGCTGCTCTCGCTACGACTTCACCCCATATTCGACGCTCCCCTACCCCTGTCTTACGACAAGCCCAAGCTTCGGTTACATGCTTAGCCCCGTTATATTTTCCGCGCAGAGTCACTCGACCAGTGAGCTATTACGCACTCTTTTAATGAGTGGCTGCTTCTAAGCCAACATCCTGGTTGTTTTCGCAACTCCACATCGTTTTCCACTTAGCATGTATTAGGGACCTTAGCTGTGGGTCTGGGCTGTTTCCCTTTTGACAATGAAACTTATCTCACACTGTCTGACTGCCAACCATCAATTATCCGGCATTCTTAGTTTGATAGGGTTCAGTAACCTTATCGGCCCCTAGCCCATTCAGTGCTTTACCTCCGGTAATCTAAGTTGACGCTAGCCCTAAAGCTATTTCGGGGAGAACCAGCTATCTCCGAGTTCGATTGGAATTTCACCGCTATCCACAGGTCATCGCCGATCATTGCAACGAGCGTGCGTTCGGTCCTCCATGGGGTTTTACCCCCACTTCAACCTGCCCATGGATAGGTCACCCGGTTTCGGGTCTATTGCCACTAACTTCATACGCCCTATTCAGACTCGCTCTCGCTTCGCCTCCGGTACTGAATACCTTAAGCTTGCTAGTGACAATAACTCGCCGGACCATTCTACAAAAGGTACCTCATCACCCTTTAACGGGCTTTGAGTGCTTGTAAGCACAAGGTTTCAGGTTCTATTTCACTCCCCTCCCGGGGTCCTTTTCACCTTTCCCTCACGGTACTGCTCCTCTATCGGTCATCAGGTAGTATTTAGGCTTGGAGGGTGGTCCCCCCAGTTTCCCACCGGGTTTCACGTGTCCAGTGGTACTCTGGATCCTCACTGATAGAAGTCGTCTTTCGCCTACGGGACTATCACCCGCTACGGTTGGCCTTCCCATACCATTCGGCTAAACTATTCTACCGTTGTGTGAGTCCACAACCCCGGAGAATAAATCCTCCGGTTTGGCCTCTTCCGCGTTCGCTCGCCACTACTAGCGGAATCTCGGTTGATTTCTCTTCCTCGCCCTACTTAGATGTTTCAGTTCAGGCGGTTCCCTTCCTACGCCTATTTGATTCAACGCAGGATGCTGGAGTATTGCTCCAGCGGGTTTCCCCATTCGGAAATCTCCGGATCAAAGCTCATGTGCAGCTCCCCGAAGCTTATCGCAGCTTGTCACGTCCTTCATCGGCTCCTGATGCCAAGGCATTCCCCTTGCGCTCTTTCTAGCTTGACCTTGTAGAACAGCCTTCGCTGTTCTCAAAATCATCAAGAATTATGCAGGCCTCAGAGTTCATTTGGCTTATTGTTTTACCCATTCACTAGAACGACTTTCGCCATTCTATTTAAAAGTTCCACAACATTTGCTTTTGCCCTCTGTTGCTTGCTTCGCATTACTTTCAATCTACATTGTTCAGTTTTCAAGGTGCAGCTCCAGTCTCTTTCGAGACCAGATCGAAACATCTGTCTTCAGGTGCTTCGATCCAACATCGAAAGAAGTGGTGGGCCCAAGTGGACTCGAACCACCGACCTCACGATTATCAGTCGTGCGCTCTAGCCAGCTGAGCTATGGGCCCGTATCGGTCCACTCTCTGGTGGAGATAATCGGGCTCGAACCGATGACCCTCTGCTTGCAAAGCAGATGCTCTCCCAGCTGAGCTATACCCCCATCTCGTGTACCCTCTAAATTAAACAACGTGAAAGTCATTCGCACCGAAGTCCTGACCTTAGGACGTTACAACAAAGAACTCGCTTTGTTGAAGTCTCCTTAGAAAGGAGGTGATCCAGCCGCACCTTCCGATACGGCTACCTTGTTACGACTTCACCCCAATTATCGAACCCACCTTCGGCCGCGCCCTCCTTGCGGTTAGGCTACGGACTTCGGGTGTTCCCGACTCTCATGGTGTGACGGGCGGTGTGTACAAGGCCCGGGAACGTATTCACCGCGGCATGCTGATCCGCGATTACTAGCGATTCCAACTTCATACAGGCGGGTTTCAGCCTGCAATCCGAACTGGGATGGCTTTTAGGGATTTGCTCCACCTCGCGGTATTGCTTCCCTCTGTTAACCACCATTGTAGTACGTGTGTGGCCCAGGACATAAGGGGCATGATGATTTGACGTCGTCCCCACCTTCCTCCGTTTTGTCAACGGCAGTCTCGCTAGAGTGCTCTTGCGTAGCAACTAACAATAGGGGTTGCGCTCGTTGCGGGACTTAACCCAACATCTCACGACACGAGCTGACGACAACCATGCACCACCTGTCTCTACTTTCCCCGAAGGGCACCTAATGCATCTCTGCTTCGTTAGTAGGATGTCAAGCCCTGGTAAGGTTCTTCGCGTTGCTTCGAATTAAACCACATACTCCACCGCTTGTGCGGGCCCCCGTCAATTCCTTTGAGTTTCAACCTTGCGATCGTACTCCCCAGGTGGGATACTTATTGTGTTAACTGCGGCACGGAGGGGGTCAGTCCCCCCACACCTAGTATCCATCGTTTACGGCGTGGACTACCAGGGTATCTAATCCTGTTTGCTCCCCACGCTTTCGCGCCTCAGCGTCAGTTACTGTCCAGCAATCCGCCTTCGCCACTGGTGTTCCTCCGTATATCTACGCATTTCACCGCTACACACGGAATTCCGATTGCCTCTCCAGCACTCAAGAACTACAGTTTCAAATGCAGGCCAGAGGTTGAGCCCCTGGTTTTCACACCTGACTTGCAGTCCCGCCTACACGCCCTTTACACCCAGTAAATCCGGATAACGCTTGCCACCTACGTATTACCGCGGCTGCTGGCACGTAGTTAGCCGTGGCTTATTCGTCAGGTACCGTCATTTGTTTCGTCCCTGACAAAAGAAGTTTACAACCCGAAAGCCTTCTTCCTTCACGCGGCGTTGCTGGGTCAGGCTTGCGCCCATTGCCCAATATTCCCCACTGCTGCCTCCCGTAGGAGTCTGGGCCGTGTCTCAGTCCCAATGTGGCCGGTCAACCTCTCAGTCCGGCTACTGATCGTCGCCTTGGTGGGCCGTTACCCCGCCAACTAGCTAATCAGACGCGAGGCCATCTCAGAGCGATAAATCTTTGGCAGTCAGAGTCATGCGACCCAACTGCATTATGCGGTATTAGCACACCTTTCGGTGTGTTATTCCCCACTCCGAGGCAGGTTCCTCACGCGTTACTCACCCGTCCGCCACTAAGTAGCCCAATCCGTTGTCCGAAAACTCCGTCATGAGCACTCCGTTCGACTTGCATGTGTTAAGCACGCCGCCAGCGTTCATCCTGAGCCAGGATCAAACTCTCAATAAAATGGTATCTAAACACTTTCGTGCTTAAATCAATTTTATTGAAGCCTAATTCTTAGCTTCAAAGAAATTAATCAGTCGCCCCTTCACAAACTTGCGCTTGCGAAGGACAACTTGTCCTTCTGGTGCTTCGTGTTTCTTTCACGTTGTTTAATTTACAAGGTACACGCTCAACAGCTTTTCAGCTGTCAGTGCGCTGTATTTTAGCACACTCTTTTTCGCTTGTCAAGTACTTTTTTCAGAAGTTTTTCGCTTCTTACTCAGCAGCACTCTCATTCAAGCTCGTTCGCTCTCACCAAGGAACTCGTTTATTTTACCACACTCTTTCGAGTCTGTCAAGAACTTTTTTCAAGTTTTTTCGAGGTTTTCAACCTCGAAACACTTGATTTCAGTCCTTTTTCAACGACTTCCACTCTCCCGAGCGAACTCATTCAGTTTACCACACGCTTCTCACTTTGTCAAGCACTTTTTTCAAGTCCCGCTCGAAGTCCGTCCAGCTTCCGCTCGGTTTCTTCTCACTTTTCGACTCGTTTCAGTGCCCTCTCGTGAGGCGCTCAGATAGAATACCACCCC
>NZ_JADMVY010000026.1:0-7655 GCF_015547905.1 Clostridium sp. J1101437_171009_A5 | reverse complement strand
GAAACATTATGGACAAGGACACAAAAGGCAGACCGTGAAACGGGCTGCTGACAACAAATAAAGGCTGAATATCAGGCACCGGGAAAGTGCGGGATATTCAGCCTGTTTTGTTGTCCGGGGTTTCCAAAGGGGCTTGCCCCTTGGCACACGACTTTGCTTGCAAAGTGTAGTGTGTTATACCTGTCGGCGCGGCTGACGGGGGAAACGGGGGGCGGTGCTTTTTGCGCCCCGTTTGCTCCGGCAGGAAAACAGGCGGAGATTTTGCGAATGGCGATAAGCAAAAAATCAGGCTGTTTTCAGAAAGCGGCGGCAGGTATATGGAAGCCCCCGTCCCTCGTCCTGCGCTCCCGTTTGTGGCCGCACTCCCGTAAAAATGGAAATGGGCGGGAAGCCATTTTGTGGCTTTCCCGCCTTGATTACCCATCAGCAAGGACGGGCGGGGCTGTCAACGGCGGCGCATGAAATGCGCCGTTCATTTTAACCGTTGACCGGCTCGACCGGCTTTGCTATCGCCCACGCATGATATTATCTCATTTCTCCATCATGGATAGTTTTACAATCCCCCACTTGCCGTCTTTTTTAACGCAAATCACCCCAGTATCGCTTTCCTTCATATCGGAGTAAATAGGTGGTAAAATCTCATATCCACTGTGGTGTAACAATCCCCATCTTCCTTTTAGCTTTATTCTTATCAGCTTACCATAAATCGGATAGGCTTGTTGATAGCTTATATCGACAAGGAGTTCACCTGTTATTTCGGAAACAACGCCCCATTTTCCGGAGACCCTCACAGCACATAAATCGTCATAGCCGCACCATATTTCATCAAACCAATCTTCGGTGATATGCGTTCCGGTCATATTCAGCAAGCAGTATTTTCCGTCTTTTTTACCCCATAAATTCTTTGAGCGAAAATGAAATTCTTCTTCATAAATGCAGGGGATAAGAACATTTCCTTTTATATCAAGAAGTCCATACAGTCCGTTTTTCTCAACGCATATCAGGCCATTATTGGACAGAGATACTGTATCATATTCAATAGGAATTGCAATCGTTCCATTTTCGCTTATAAAGCCCCACATTCCATCCTTTGAAACTTTAATCAGTCCGTTTTCGCTGTGCCAGACCTCATCATAATCCAATTCACATGGAACTTGAATAGCAGCTTCAATACAAGTCACTTTGAACACACTCCTTTGCTTTGACATATAAGTGCTTGCTGATAACTTCCTATCAGCCCGTAATAATTCATTATATCTGGATAACGATTTGACGGATGATAATAGTCCAGCACAATGACATCGTGACCATTCAGCCGTGTGAAATAGTAAAGGTTAGAGTTTTGTCTATCTTTAATGTTATATCCCATAATGACATTGAGAGATGTTATGGTATATCCGCACACAATAATAGTTGGGTCAATCAATTCGATTTCACGGCGCAATTCTGTGCGATCATACTCTGCATATTGCAAAATATTGTCTTTCTCGGAGTCTTTCGCTCCGTCACTTTTCTTCACATTGACAACGGCAATCTGGCGGAGCTGCTCATTTCCAAAATAGTGCATAGCCACTTCATCTCTAAACGGGCATAAATCGGTGGCTGATGTATGTAGTAGTCCTTGCGTCCATTGAGATACCCTTTTCCATGTAATGTGCTTTCCCATTTTTGCTTCGGTTAGAAGGTGCTCCTTTATTAAATCCCA
Source organism: Clostridium sp. J1101437_171009_A5 (assembly GCF_015547905.1). Taxonomy (NCBI): domain Bacteria; kingdom Bacillati; phylum Bacillota; class Clostridia; order Eubacteriales; family Clostridiaceae; genus Clostridium; species Clostridium sp. J1101437_171009_A5. Next base: position 5,950 of record NZ_JADMVY010000026.1, on the reverse strand, counting down.
GTCACTTGTTCCGTGATATGCTTCTTTGAGCAGATATAGGGGCCGCACTTTTTGGGAAAACCACTGCTCCGGGCATACAATACCATCTCGAATGAACACATTTTGACTGTGGTTAATATCATCAGATGGTGCTTTATTTTTCCATTCTTGAAATAGCAATTCAATATCGTTTATATATTTATCTGCACGTTCCATTCTAATCCTCCTGATTTTTAGAAATCATCCCATAAAACTGATTTGCCAACACTCAATTTCCAGCCCTTTGATGCTGCGTCGTACTCAATCCATTCTCCCGCAATCCGAAGTGTTTCAATGTATCGTTGCACAGAACGTTCTGATACCTCCAACTTTTCAGCCAATTTCTTTGTGGAAATCCCCGGTGTTTTTCTGATTGCGCTCAACACAAACAGGGTATTTGCCACAACAACGCTGAAATTTTGGTGCTTTTTCTGTTTGCGCTGTGCGTCCATAAATATAAATCGGATTTGCTGCTTCATCAATTCAAAGCAGGAAAACACCTTGATTTTATGGCGCAAATTGACTGGCAGGGAGATTTCTCCTATTAGAATTACCACCTCGGAAAAATCTCCAATTTCGCGGAAAAAATCAAGGAGCATATCTCGTTCATTGACAGACAGTTTGCCAATCCTTACTACAATTCCACTAACAGGCGTTGCAATTATGTCGGTAAAACATTCTGTGACAAATGCAGAATAATTTAGCGGGATATTTTTTTGTAGCTGATTTGTTTCCTCAGCGGTCAATCCGTATGTTAAAATATCATAACTCTGCATTTGTTCCACCACCTTATTTCATTTTATTGCATTACGGCGACAACAGTATGGCACCGAATGATAATTTTTTCGGTAGCTTGTCTTATCGCCTTTTACCTCTCTGTTGAATATGCGACTTCATAAAATCTGATTTTGAGCCTATCCGTATCAACCACTGCTTTTCTTCTTCCGTCAGCTTGTGATAAGGCAGTCTGTTTTGCTTACAGTAAATCAGCAGCCATTGTTCCAGTCTGCTTCCCTTGAAGTTTGCTACTTCATCCAAATCTTTCTTCAGTTCGGTGACAACGGAGTTTTTAGGGGCACTTTCTGCCCGTCCCCGGTGGGCTTCCTTAATGTCCTCCATAATGCCATCTATATCGTCATGCACCCGGCGGCTGAAATACTCGCCCTCCTGCACATGGCTTGCTTTCAGCAGATAGGCGGTTTTGTCATGCTCTCCCGGCTGATATTTCTCCATGATTTCCGCCCTTGCTACGTCAACCCATGCGTTCAGGTTTTGGATTTGCCCAGCGGCAACACCGTTCACGTAGATTTCTATATCTGCCAACAGTTTCACAAAGTCCCTGTGCGTGGCTAACTCACAAAACAAGGCAGTATCAATCCGCCCGTTTTTCAACAGGTCTATCATATCATCACTCAAACGCAGGTCTGCAAGATCGGCGTTTGGGTGATTTTTTGTTTCGGTCAATCCCAGCAAATAATCGGCGGTCACTCCGTAAAACTTCGCCAGCTTGATAAGGGCATAGTGGCTGATGTCCTTATACTCATCCGCTTCGTAGCTGCCCAGCGCAGACTTGGAGAGGTGCGTCTGCTCCGCAAGCTGTTCCAGCGTCAAACCACGCTCTACACGCAGGTCTTTTAGGCGTTCTTGAATGGTTAAGGCCACTATCCAGCCCCCCTTTTCTCTATGATAGTTTCATTTTACCACAATTCCGAGAGCGTGGAAATAGGGAGTTTTTCAGTCGGATTTCCCACCTTTCGGATATACGGGACGGGCGGTCATTTAGGTGTAGACTTATCTTAGTTCATCGATGGACAGTACCTTGACAATCGAATGACCGTCCGAAAAGGAATATCCGGCGGGGGAAGCACCGCAAGGAGCCAACTTCTGGACAAAGTGTCCAGAGGTCGCTTCGGGACAAGTTGGCCCGAAGCTGTGGGGAGCGTGCCAACGCCGGAACACGCCGCAGGAATGGGGCAGGAAAACTTTTCGGGGAGAACGGCAAAATCGGAAAACGGAGGGACGCATGATAGAAAATCCATATAAACGCTTGCCGCCCATAGAGCGCAGGCCGGACAATTCCCTTTACCGCATGACCCCGGCACAGCGAAAACAGGCCAATGCCTTGATACGGCGGGAGTGCTGTAACTGTGAGGACGGCAACTGTATTGTCCTTGACGATGGGGACGCCTGCACCTGCCCGCAGACAATTTCTTTCTCAGTCTGCTGCAAGTGGTTCCGCTGGGCGGTCTTGCCGCTGGACGGGGCATTGGAAGCAGAGTTTTTCCGGGATAAGGACTTGAAACGCTGTGCAGTCTGCGGCGGCGTATTCGTCCCCAAATCCAACCGGGCTAAATACTGCCCCGGCTGTGCCGCCAAAGTTCACAGGCGGCAGAAAACAGAAAGCGAACGGAAAAGGAGGTCTTGTGTGGACAGTTAGGAGTGAAAAAAGCCTTGATTTATCAGGCTTTGCAAGCCCCAAACCGGGGCGGGTAGTATAAATTATCGCCCACCCCGGAAAACGGGCTTCTAACCGTCCACAAAACACGCTATGACAAACACGATTTACATTCATCAGCCGGAACAGGCGTTCAGCTTCACCCGGCTCCCCAATTTTCTCTTTGAAGCCCCTACATTCCAGCCCCTGTCCAACGAGGCAAAGCTGCTGTATGCCTTTATCCTGCGCCGGACGGAGTTATCCCGGAAAAACGGGTGGGCGGACGAGTACGGGCGCATTTACCTGTACTATCCCATCTGCGAGGTGGTGGACTTGCTCCACTGTGGGCGGCAAAAGGCGGTGAATACCCTGCGGGAACTGCAATACGCCGGGCTGGTGGAGATCCAGAAGCAGGGCTGTGGAAAACCCAACCGCATTTACCCAAAATCCTATGAAGCGGTTTCAAACACCGACTTCAAGAAATCCGGTTATGGTACGCCGGAGGATTGAAAACCGTACCCATGAAGTACGGAAATCACCCCTCTGAAGTACGGAAACCGGACGGTATATAGAAATACAAAGATTAAGAGACTGATTTAGATTCTATCCATTCCAATCCTATCCGAGCTATTTTCTGCGGGATTTTCCCTGTGGAAAACCCGCCGGAAAGGAATGGAACGGGGAAAGGAGCAGAATGGCACAACACGCAATTTTGCGTTTTGAGAAGCACAAGGGCAACCCGGCAAGACCGCTGGAAGCCCATCACGAAAGGCAGAAAGAGCAATACGCCAGTAATCCCGATATTGACACGGCAAAGAGCAAATACAACTTCCACATTGTCAAGCCGGAGGGCAGGTACTACCACTTCATTCAAAACCGCATTGAACAGGCAGGGTGCCGCACCCGCAAGGACAGCACCCGGTTTGTGGATACGCTCATCACCGCCAGCCCGGAGTTTTTCAAGAAGAAGTCCCCAAAGGAGATACAGGCGTTTTTCCAGAGGGCGGCGGACTTCCTCATCGGGCGGGTAGGCCGGGAGAATATCGTGTCGGCGGTGGTACACATGGACGAGAAAACGCCCCACCTGCACTTGACCTTTGTGCCGCTGACAAAAGACAACCGCCTGTGCGCAAAGGAGATTATCGGGAACAGAGCCAACCTCACAAAATGGCAGGACGATTTTCACGCCTATATGGTGGAGAAATATCCCGACTTGGAGCGTGGCGAAAGCGCAAGCAAGACAGGCCGGAAGCATATCCCCACCCGGCTGTTCAAGCAGGCGGTCAATCTCTCCAAACAGGCCAGAGCCATTGAAGCCGCCCTTGACGGCATTAACCCGCTGAACGCCGGAAAGAAGAAAGAGGAAGCCCTCTCTATGCTGAAAAAGTGGTTTCCGCAGATGGAGAATTTCTCCGGGCAACTGAAAAAGTACAAGGTCACAATCAATGACCTGTTAGCGGAAAATGAGAAGCTGGAAACCAGGGCAAAGGCCAGCGAAAAAGGCAAGATGAAAGATACCATGGAACGGGCAAAGCTGAAAAGCGAACTGGACGATATGCGGCGGCTGGTTGACCGTATCCCGCCGGAGATTTTGGCGGAACTGAAACGGCAGCAGCGGCAGCATGGAAAGGAAAGGTGATTTTATAAGTACGAATATCAGATACAAAAAGGAAACAGAGGTCGTGACTTTTCAGGGGAAAGAAATCATGCTGGAAAACCTCTCTCCGGTGTTCACGCCGGAGCAGGAAGCGGCCAAACGCCGGGAACTGGAACAGCAGCTTTATGAGGTGTTCCGCAAGTACGCCGAAAAGCGGAAAAGCGAGGACGCCGGGGCGTAAGGTTTCCCAAAGCCACCATTGATTTGCGGGGCTGCTGGCGGTATAATAAAGCTGTCAGCAGCTCCGTTTCTTTTTTAAGAAAAGGAGCGACAATATGAATAACAGGATAGACGCAATCTATGCAAGGCAATCGGTAGACAAAAAGGACAGCATTTCCATTGAAAGCCAGATTGAGTTTTGCAAATACGAACTGAAAGGCGGGAACTGTAAAGAGTACAAAGACAAAGGGTATTCCGGGAAAAATACGGAGCGTCCAGAGTTTCAGCAGCTTATGCGTGATATTGAAAGCGGCCTTGTGCGAAAAGTAGTTGTCTACAAACTTGACCGTATCAGCCGTTCCATACTGGACTTTGCGAAGATGATGGACTTCTTCCAAAAGTACGAAGTGGAGTTTGTGTCCTCTACGGAAAAGTTTGATACCTCCACTCCGATGGGGCGTGCTATGCTGAACATCTGTATCGTGTTCGCCCAGCTGGAACGGGAAACGATACAGAAGCGGGTGCAGGACGCATGGCACTCCCGCTGCCAGCGTGGTTTCAAGATGGGCGGCAAAACGCCCTATGGTTTTCGGACAGAGCCGTATGTGATGGACGGGGTGCGCACAAAGAAGCTGGTGGTTGAGCCAACCGAAGCGGCCTTTGTCCGGCAGATGTATGAGATGTACGCTGACCCGCAGGTATCGCTGCACGACATCACAAGAAAGCTGACAGCGGACGGTATGCGCACTTATCACGGCAGGCCGCTGTCAAGGGCGACTTTGAGCGTCATTCTCCGCAACCCGATTTATGTTATGGCTGACCTTGATATATACGAGTTTTTCAAGAGCCAGGGGACGGATATTTACAATGACGCCGCCGACTTTGCGGGGACAAACGGCTGCTATTACTATCAGGGCAAGGGCAACACGGAGGACAAGCATAAGCACCTGCAAGGGCAGACGCTGGTGCTTGCGCCCAGCGAGGGGTTTATCCCGTCTGAACTGTGGCTGAAATGCAGAAAGAAGCTGCTTGCCAGCCATACTTACCAGCCCGCAAGGAAAGCCCGGAATACATGGATGGCGGGAAAAATCAAATGCGGGAAATGCGGCTATGCGCTCATGTCGGCGCACTCCAACGGTATTTTTTATATGCGCTGCACCGTCCATGCGGACAGCGGGGCCTGTCCCGGCTGCGGCTGTGTAAAGCTGCACGAACTGGAAGCGGTGGTCTATGGGGCTATGGTAAAGAAGCTGAAAGATTTTAAGACGCTGACAGGCCGGAAAAAAGCGGCGAAAATCTCCCCGAAGCTGGCGGCAAAGCGGCTGGAACTGGCGCAGGTGGAAAGCGAGATTGAAAAGCTGCTTGACACGCTGACGGGCGCAACCCCGGTCTTGCTCTCCTACGCAAACAGCCGGATTGAGGAACTGGACGCAAGGCGGCAGGACATTTCCAATGAGATTGCGAAGCTGTCTGCGGACGCTGTGCCAGCCGAAAGGATAGAAAGCATTTCCGGCTATCTGGATGACTGGGAGAATATCGGCTTCGAGGACAAGCGGCAGGTGGTGGACGCATTGATAACCGTTATCCGGGCGACAAACGAAAAGGTAGAAATCGAATGGAAAATCTGACGGGCTGCCCCCGTCATACGCTATCCCTTTTGTGCCCTTGTCTATATTAGTGAA
>NZ_JADMVY010000025.1:0-7770 GCF_015547905.1 Clostridium sp. J1101437_171009_A5 | reverse complement strand
CTTGCCTATTCCAAGACCCGCCCTGTCCGGGACGGGCTGAAACAGCAGAAAAACGCCAAAGCAAAAGCAGCCTACCGACAGAAGCACGAAAGCGACTTTATCATAGCAGACGCAGCCGCCCGCTATTTCAGGGAGAACGACATTTCCAAGCTGCCGAGTTATAAAGCCCTGCAAGCAGAGATTGAAACCCTTATCAAAGAGAAAAACAGCGGCTACAACGATTACCGGGCAAAACGGGAGGAATACCGCCGCTTACAGACTGTCAAGGGCAATATCGACCAGATTTTACGACGGGAACGCAAGCCTGTGAAAAGGCAGGAACAAGAGCGATAAAAACCACCCAAAAATGTACCCGAACCCATACAGAACAAGGGGGCTGCCCCGTACCCTATCCGCAATACCAAAGGATTTTTTAACGGGCTTACAGGGCAGAAAAACCCCGAAAATGATACCGAGATGATACAGAATTACCGCCGATACCGCCACACCAGCGGAAACGGCAGAAAGGAGCGCACCCATGCCAAGAATGAGCAAGAAACGGCGGCTGGAATGGTCTTTTTTCCTGCGGCAAGTGAAAGTCGGGAATACCACCTGCGACCGTATCACATACAACGACCTCTGCCGGGGCTGTACCCATAGCTGCAAGCAGAGCTTCCGGGCGGTTATCATACTCTGCCCCCGCTACTACTCCAAACGCCGGAAAAAGGAGGACAGGGACAATGGCAGATAACCGCAAGTATTACTACCTCAAGCTGAAAGAGAACTTTTTTGACAGCGACTCCATTGTGCTGCTGGAAGATATGAAAGACGGGATTTTATATTCCAATATCCTCTTGAAGCTGTACTTAAAATCGCTGAAAAACGGCGGGAAGTTGCAGCTTGACGAGCATATCCCCTACACAGCGCAGATGATAGCGACACTGACCCGCCACCAGATAGGGACAGTTGAGAGGGCTTTAGAGATTTTCCGGCAGTTGGGGCTTGTGGAGCAGCTTGACAGCGGGGCTTTCTATATGACCGATATTGAGCTGATGATAGGACAGTCCTCTACCGAAGCCGAGAGGAAACGGGCTGCAAGGCTGGAAAACAAGGCACTTTTACCGCCCCGGACAAAAGGCGGACATTTGTCCGACATTCGTCCACCAGAGATAGAGATAGAGAAAGAGATAGAGATAGAAAAAGAGAGAGAGGGAGAAACGGGACACCCCGCCCCTGCCGTTTATGGCAGATACAACAATGTGATACTGACCGATACAGAGCTTTCCGGGCTGAAAACAGAGCTGCCCGACAAGTGGGAGTATTATATTGACCGGCTTTCCTGCCATATCGCTTCCACCGGGAAGCAGTACCACAGCCATGCAGCCACCATTTACAAGTGGGCGCAGGAGGACGCTGCCAAAGGCAAGGCTGCCCCGAAACAGGGCATACCCGATTATTCATGCAAGGAGGGCGAGAGCTTATGAAAAACGAGATTGAAGCTATGATTACGGACATTACAACCACTACCGCCGAAGCGGAGGACTACACAGGCGAGGACGGGCTTTTATACTGCGGCAAGTGCCATACGCCCAAAGAAGCCTACTTTGCAGAGGGAAAGACCTGTTTCGGGCGTGACCGCCACCCAACAGACTGCGACTGCCAGCGGGCAGCCCGTGAAAAGCAGCAAGCCGCCGAAAGCCGACAGAAGCACCTTGAAAAAGTGGAGGACTTGAAACGCCGGGGCTTTACCGACCCCGCTATGCGGAACTGGACATTTGAGCATGACAACGGCAGAAACCCGCAGACCGAAACCGCCCGCTTTTATGTGGATAGCTGGGAAACCATGCAGGCTGAAAATATCGGCTACCTGTTTTGGGGCGGTGTGGGAACAGGAAAAAGCTACCTTGCCGCCTGTATCGCCAACGCCCTTATGGAAAAAGAGGTTGCCGTCTGCATGACAAACTTTGCAACAATACTCAATGACCTTGCCGCCAGCTTTGAGGGCAGGAACGAATATATTTCCCGCCTTTGCAGCTACCCTCTGCTGATACTTGATGATTTTGGTATGGAGCGAGGGACAGAGTACGGGTTGGAACAGGTTTACAGCGTGATTGACAGCCGTTACCGAAGCGGCAAGCCGCTGATCGCCACGACCAACCTCACGCTGGAGGAATTGCAGCACCCGCAGGACACACCCCACGCCCGTATCTATGACAGGCTGACTTCCATGTGCGCCCCCGTCCGCTTCACGGGCAGCAACTTCCGAAAGGAAACCGCACAGGAAAAGCTGGAACGCTTAAAGCAACTGATGAAGCAGCGAAAGGAGAGCCTATGACAGAAACCAAACAGACAAGCACCACCAAAACAGACCGCCGCCCGGACTGTGTAACGGAAATCCGCATGGGCAACTCCGTCCTTACCGTTTCCGGCTTCTTCAAGCAGGGCGCAACCGACACCGCAGCCGACAAGATGATGAAAGTGCTGGAAGCGGAAGCTGCTGCCGGACATACACCACCGTTCAGCGCATAAGTGATGACATGGAAAAGCGGTCACGCCGGGGAGCATGACCGCTGGAATATCAGTAACAACTTTATTTTTTCCGAAGTTTCAACTCAATGCCTTTTGGAGCAGCTATATCCTGCAACAGTTTTGCGATAACAGAAGCCTGTTCTTTCTTCCCCATACTTTGAAAATCCTTATCGGATTTAACTGTTTGCAAGATATTTTCAATTTCTTTAATCGTTAAGAGATTGACTGCAACACAGAATAGATTTTTTCTGCGCCCGTCATTATAGTGTGACAAGAGGAAATCCAATAATTTGCGCTTTTCTTCCTGTTCAGCATTATAGGCGGGAATCCCTATCTGGCTGGCTTTTTCCATGTCATTCATTTGATTCTGATGAGTTATAAAAGAATCAAAATCATCTATATGAGCGTATTTGTCACAAGGGAAGCTGGTACACTGAAAGCAATATTCGATTTTCCCATGTTCAATACTGCACTTTGCGATTTTACAACTTTGATTATCAACGCCGCAACCGGAACAATGCCCTGCCAAATTCATAGGACACAATTTACAATTTAGACCACAAAGAGAAAGGTACTGATTGTTACGGACAAACCCTTTCATTGTCACACCCCCTTGTATTGATTAGCTCCATTTTACCATAAGAACAAGAGTTTTTCTACTATGCAATCCCAATCATCTGCTACACAAAAAATAGCAATTTGACCGACCATAAAGAAGCAGATTTGACGCTTTTGCCGCTATACAGACAGCCGCCCCATGTGGTACAATCAAGGTACGGAATAGTGGGGCTGGCTGTCGGAAACGGAGGATTTTATGTTAAGACAGACCAACCAACAACCAATTACCGCCCTTTACCCAAGACTTTCCCATGAGGACGAGCTGCAAGGCGAGAGCAATTCCATTTCCAATCAGAAGCGTATCCTTGAAACCTATGCAAAGCAGAACGGCTTTTCTAATCTGCGCTGGTACACGGACGACGGTTATTCTGGTGCGAACTTTCAAAGACCCGGTTTTCAAGCCATGCTTGCGGATATTGAAGCCGGAAAAGTCGGGACAGTTATCGTAAAGGATTATTGTGCGATAATAGGACTAAATCAGAAAGACCTTGAAAATCAAGGCATTCTGGCTTAGTCCCTTCTTTTTTTGACCGAAAACAAAGGACTTTCACAATAATCAAGCAAGCCGGAGGGTGCTGCTGCACACTTCCGGCAGAAGGAGGATATAGTGGGTGCTATCAAAGTCTTCTTGAAGGAGGTTGCGCTTCCAATCGCGCTTGCGTTCTGCCTCGCGTCATTTCTCAAGCCGATCTATATACCTGACGGCGTATGTGACTACTTCCTTATGTGGATCTGCGTCGGCTTGCCATTCGGCATCCGGAGGATGTGCCTCTGGCTCGTTCCCAGCGGCTACGGTATCTCCGGCTCAGTCGGCATCTTCGCATTGAACTTAATCATAGGCGGTCTCATCGGAGGACTCGCCTTCTTCATCGGGCTGCTGCTCGGTGTCATTCATACCATCCGAGAAATCATCTGAACTACATCGTAAACGAAGAGGGTTTGTTTCTTCTCCAATTTGGAGTAAGAAGCAAACCCTCTTTTTTTGTTGCCCAAAAGCCGGAATATTTGCTGGCGATGCGGCGAAGGAAAGGAGTTTTTAAGCATGAAACGCATGACAGCCGGTGATCTGCAAGCACTCGAATTGCTGATGCAGACCACACCCGGCTTTGAGCATTTTGACAGCGGCGCGGATGGCATTCTCCCTGAGTGCCGAAGCTGTCGATTTCATCGTCCCTTCTGGAAATATCAGTCCTGCGTGTTTGCAGAGTGTCCCTACTGCTGCAAGCCCGTTTCTACTCTCAAAAATCAAAATGGCACATCTGCTGCCGGAAAGGAAGTCAGTCATGAATAACAAAATCGAAGTCTTCAAGAATGAACAGTTTGGAGAAATCCGAACAGCCCTGATCGAAAACGAGCCGTGGTTTGTGGCGGTAGACGTGTGCAGGGCTTTGGAGATCGGCAATTCGTCACAAGCCATTTCACGGCTGGATGCGGACGAGAAGATGATTACCCTCATTTCAAATGAGGGTAATAAACGAGGCAATCCCAACATGACGGTGGTGAACGAACCTGGACTTTACACGCTTATTCTGAGCAGCCGTAAGCCCGAAGCCAAAGCCTTCAAACGCTGGATCACACATGATGTCATCCCCATGATCCGCAAGACCGGCGGCTACATGACGGACTCCCTTCTGGAACGTATTCAGAAGGAACCAGCGGTCATTGTAGAGTTCGCTCAAGCGTTGATTCTGGAAAAGAATCGCGTGAAGGCTCTTGAGTGTGAGCTGAACACGGCAAAGCCCAAAGCCGATTACTACGACGCCTTCATCAATCCGGATGACTGCACCAATATCCGAACGACGGCGAAGGAACTGAAAATCCCAGAGCGCAAGTTCGTCCAGTTCCTTCTCAAAGAAAAGTACCTGTTCCGATCTCCTTCCGGGCAGCTTCTTCCCTACAACAAGGACAGCAATGCCGGACTGTTCATCGTCCGCGATTTTGTGACGTACTGCTACACCGGTTCTCAGACCTACTTCACGCCGAAGGGCAAGGAGGTCATCCGAATGAAGTTCCAGAAAAAGTGCGGCGAAGAGCTGCTTCCCAAGATAGCAAGGTGATTTTCGTGGCAGTCTATCGCGTAAACAAAAATCGTGGCTATACCGTCATGGCGAACTTCCACCTCCGAGACAAGAGCCTGTCACTCAAGGCAGTCGGGCTACTCTCAAAGATGCTCTCGTTTAATGATGGCTGGAAGTTCTCAACCAAGGGACTTTCTGCAATCTGCAAGGAAGGTCCGGATGCCATTCTCTCCGCGCTCCGTGAGCTTGAAAAGCACGGCTACCTTGTCCGGCACCGGCAGAGAGACGGTAAAGGCAGGATGAGCAACACAATCTTTGAGATATACGAAGAGCCGCAGGAGTCTACACCAGAACGGGAAAAGCCACACACGGAAAATCCATGTGTGGAGAAGCCAGATGTGGATAATCCACGCGGGGATAAGTCCGCACAAATAAATACTGATCAAGTAATTACCCAAGAAAGAAATACTCTCTCAATGAACTATCAATCCATCAATCTTGATGGGATGGACAGGATGGATGAGCGAAGCGAGTATGAAGAGATTATCAAAGAGAATCTTGACTACGACATTCTCTGTCAGGATCCGAAGTTCGATAAAGACCGGTTCCGGGAGATCATGGACATCATGCTGGATGCCGTCTGTTCCACCGCGCCGACTATCCGCATCAATGGCGAGGATATGCCGCAGCAAGTGGTAAAGTCCCGCTTCCTCAAGCTGAATAGCAGCCATATTGAGTACGTTCTGGACGCAATGAACAAGAACCCGTCAGACATCCGTAATATCCGGGCGTACCTGTTGACCGCTCTGTATAATGCCTCTCTGACGATAGACAATTACTACTCCGCGCTCGTCAATCATGATTTCTACGGGCAGGACAGATCGGCAGGGTCAAAGAAGCCGAAGACCTACGATTATAGCCTTTGTGAAGACACTCTTTAATGAATACCATCGTGAGCATTGCTCGGAAAGGAGGACAGTGTAAATGAAAATCATCCATCTCCGGATTGTGCCGCCTTAGCTGTGGCAGCAGTCCCCATAATCATTCCAACGAAAGGAGGTAAACGCCGCAATGCAGGATGAAGTCAACACCAAAGTTGTTGCAATCATGATCAAGGGCGGCAAAATCTCAGCCGAGGTGCTGAAAAAGGCACTGGACAAGTTCGTGCAGGAGATTGAGAAGGCGCAGAAGCAGATGCAGCAGCCAAAAACCTATCGCGGCAAGCAGTCCATCAAGCATCTGATGAGCCAGAATGCCGCCATCTCCAACATTGAAGTGACGGATGGCAATATCAAGTCCTTTGAGCGGACTGCCAGCAAATACGGTCTGGACTTTGCACTCAAGAAGGACGTTTCCGTTGAGCCGCCCAGCTATCTTGTCTTCTTCAAGGGGCGGGACGTTGATGTGATGACCGCCGCCTTCAAGGAGTTCTCCGCCAAAACCGTCAAGCAGAAGGAACAGCCGTCTATCCGGCACAAACTGGATCAGGAGAAAGCCCAGAGCAAAGCGCAGCACAAGGAGAAGGTCAAGGTCAAAACCAAGGATCGGGGTGTGGAGCTGTGAACAAACCCGATGTGAAGAAGCTCATTCTTCTGAACCTTCCGTATGTCTTCGCCTTCTATTTTGCGGATAAGATTGCCGCCGTATTTCGTCTCGCTCCCGGCGCAGAGTTCATCGACAAGCTGACAAACGGCTTTGCCGTGTTCGGCACTGCCTTCGCAAATCCGCTGCCCAGCTTTCATCCCGTCGATCTGCTCATCGGGTTGATTGCCGGTGCGTTGCTCAAGCTGGCGGTCTACGTCAAAGGCAAGAACCGCAAGAAGTTCCGGCAGGGCGAAGAATATGGATCTGCCCGCTGGGGCAAGCCAGAGGACATCAAGCCGTACATGGACCCGGAGTTCTCCAACAACGTCATTCTGACGCAGACGGAGTTCCTGACCATGAACAGCCGCCCGAAGCAGCCGAAATACGCCCGCAACAAAAATATCCTTGTCATCGGCGGTTCCGGCTCAGGTAAGACACGCTTTTTCGTGAAGCCGAACCTGATGCAGATGCACAGCAGCTATGTTGTGACTGACCCGAAGGGTACGGTGCTGGTGGAGTGCGGCAAAATGCTTGAAAAGGGCGGCTACGTCATCAAGTCGCTGAACACCATCAATTTCCGGAAATCCATGCACTACAACCCTTTCAGCTACATCCGCAGCGAGAAGGACATCCTCAAGCTGGTCAATACGATCATCGTCAACACGAAGGGAGATGGCGATAAGTCCGGCGAAGATTTCTGGGTCAAGGCGGAAAAGCTCTACTACACAGCTCTCATCGGCTACATCTGGTACGAGGCACCCGACCACGAGAAAAACTTTACTACCCTGCTCGAAATGATCAATGCCTCGGAAGCCAGAGAGGACGATGAGACCTTCAAGAACCCTGTGGATGTCATGTTCGACGAGCTGGAAGCCCGCGATCCTGACCACTTTGCGGTCAAGCAATACCGCAAATACAAGCTGGCGGCGGGTGTTGTATGCTCTAAAAGACTTCTTAATCAAGCAGTTGGGAAGTCTCTTAGAACACACAACCTAAAACCGAAGAAAGGAGCGCAAGTTATGAGAAAAAATGAGAAAATCAC
>NZ_JADMVY010000024.1:0-8490 GCF_015547905.1 Clostridium sp. J1101437_171009_A5 | reverse complement strand
GGGAAGACAGAGAGCCGGGAACCTTCTACCGGGCAGATACACTGGAAGATCTGGACATCACCTGCTTTGACGGCGTGGGCCTCATCTCCAAAGAGTATGCGGAGGTGGTGGACAAGGCTTGCTGCGGCAGCCACACCCACACCTCCTTCCAGATCCGTATGCCCTACATCAAGGGAATGCTCCATCAGGTGGATTTCAAAGATTTTTTGAAGAGAAGCGGTACCCAGAGCATCGTAGATATTTGGGGCAAGGCGCACCCTGTTCGCAGTGTGGACATCATCCTCACCCGCAGTCAGTTCAAGGCCTACGGATGGCTGCGGGAGAACGGTATGACCTGGGAGGACTACTGGGACGCCTTCCGGGACTACAATCACGCCCTGTACATTACCAACCTGAGCAAGACGGAGCCGGAGAAACTGGTAGAGCTCAACTATCAATTTCTCTCCACCCTCTCCATTCAGCCGGAGGAGTTTCGCCCCGCCGATCTGCCGGAAGGCTGGGATCACAGTCCAGAGGATGATCCCCGGCAGTGGCTGACCAAGGCCACCGAGGCGGCCTACTATAACTTTCGTGCCAATGAGGCATATCAGCAGGAATACTTTCGTAAGGGCCTGAGCCAGCCCAGGGGAAGCCGCGCGCACATCATGGCACGGGTGTTGGAGAAGAACCCGAAGTTTATCCGCGAGCCTATTTACGTGGAACAGCTGGACGGACAGGCCCGAAAGATCCTCCGAGGCTACGCCGTTGGGCGGTTGCTGGTGCCGGGAGACAACCGATTCCTCTCCGGTGATCTGCTGGAGCTGCTGCGGCAGTTAATTGCGCCCCGTGTGTTCCAGATGCCCGGTGAGCGGGACTTCTGCAATCAGGTGCTGGGAGATTTCTTTGCGGAGGACAGCTTCTTTGCACCCGGTGCGGCCTATGACCACGAGGACAGCTGCACCCTTCTCCGCAATCCCCACATCGCCCGGAACGAGGAATTGCAGCTGTCCGTGTACCCAGAGGGAGACGACCTGCGCCAACACTACCTGGGCCACCTCACCGATGTGGTCATGGTGTCCGCTGACAGTTTGGCAGCGGAGCGGCTGGGCGGCGCCGACTACGACGGCGACCTCATCAAGACCATTGCCGATCCCATTCTGAACCGATGTGTGAAGCGGAACTATGACTACGATGTCCATCAGCAGCTCTCCAATAACGCCAACCTGCCCCTGCTGAAAATTCCATCCTTGTCCGCACCCAAGTCCGACGCTAACGACTGGCAGGCCCGGTTTCAGACGGTGGAGAACACCTTTGCTGCCCGCATTGGACAGATCTGCAACGCCGCCCTGGATCGCAGCGTCATCGCCTACAACAACCACGCCGACCCGGAGGAGCGCAAGCGGTGCCGCCGGGACTTGGAGGCCCTGGCCATCTACAGCGGACTGGAGATCGACGCGGCCAAGACCGGTGTGCGGCCCAACCTGGATGAATTTCTGAGCGGACGGAAGGTAAAGCGCACCCCCTTCCTCCAGTACAAATATCTGTTGGAGCGTGCGGAGGAGCGCCGCCGCGCCTGGTATGAGTCCACCCACCGGGAGCGGCTGGAGGCCTTCTTTGCTGGGATTGACTGGGATCAGGTGGACTCTCCGGTGGAGCGGTTGCCCTGGCTGGCCCGCCAGCTGGAGCGCAACACGCCCAAGATTCAGGAGAAACCAGCGAAGGACAGCGAGTTGTTTGCCTTTGCCCAGAAACGAAACTGGAAGAGGCAGCTGGACCAAAACATTCTTTCTTCTGTCTCTGCCTTGCTGTGGGACTACGAGCACTGTCTCTCCCGCATCCGGGCCTGCCGCGCCCCTGCCAAGGGACAGCAGCGGAAAACGGACATTGACCGCATTCTCTACGCCAGGGGACAGGAAGAAGTCTACGACAGCGACGAACTGTATGCCTTCTTCCAGCAGCTCTCCCCGGAGCGTA
The DNA here is from genome assembly GCF_015547905.1 of Clostridium sp. J1101437_171009_A5. Classification (NCBI taxonomy): domain Bacteria; kingdom Bacillati; phylum Bacillota; class Clostridia; order Eubacteriales; family Clostridiaceae; genus Clostridium; species Clostridium sp. J1101437_171009_A5. The sequence continues at coordinate 6,537 of NZ_JADMVY010000024.1, read as the reverse complement.
TCGCCGCTCTGCGAAAGTCCATCGTGGACCAGCAGTGGCACCTGCTGGCAGAAGGACAGAGAGAAACATTTCTGCGGGAGCATCTGCCGGAGGCGGCGGACTACTACGATCTGCTGACCGACTTCCGCCACGGCGGATTCCGCATGTTGGGGGATCTGGTCTGCGACATCGACGATCTGGAAGCGGCCCGGGAGCGGAAACAGCTCCGCCGCCCGGCGGACTCCCCGGCCTTCCAGAAGATGATGGAGACCTATCTGGCTGCCCCCTTCAGCGGCAATGAGCGGGCCGTGGTGTCCAAGGTCTGCCGCAAGCTGTTGAATAAGATCATCCGTCCCAGCCTGGCGGCGCCCTATGTGGTGGCTCTGGGTAAGCGGAACCTGCTGTGGGATCTGCTGCCGGACCGCATTGAAGAACATGTTCTGGAGGTGGACCATGCTGAATGAGTGGACGGAGTTTCAGGACTACGCCGGTGTGGTAAACTACACCGCCCGGAACAAGCAGGACACCACCTATCTGGGCCGGTTCACATTCGACACCATCCTGGATTTCGAGGGACTCAACCGGGTGCTGACCATCCTGGCAAGAGGATTTCTGTTTCATAATGAGGATGGCAGCCCCGCCGAAATGCCCCGGGATCGCATCGACTACGCCAAGCGAGGCCTGTGCGCTTGGTGCAGTGTGCCGGACAGCAAAAAATCCACGCCCCGGGAGGCGTGGCAGTTTGGCAGTGAGTTTGGGGAACTTCATTCGGAATTCCCCGGCCTTGTGGATGAAAACGGCAGCGGATGGTTTCATAGGCATGTGCATCGGGTGGTGGATTTCGTGCGGAAAAATCCAGAGAAGGTGTCCAGCAGCGCTCAAAAGAAGTGCGCCTCCATTGAGAAAGGCTTTGACCATGCCTGGCAGGACAAGGTGATCCAGATGCAGATTCCCCTGTTCGCCCCCACCACCAAGGGGCAGTGGGGCCTGCGGTTTGACAGTTTTCTGGCCCAGGCGCTGGAACTTGGGCCGCTTGGCAGCGAAGATCCGGAACTTTCGCCTGCGCTGGTGGAGCGACTTCGCAGCCTCACGCCCAAGGGCGTTCCCGTGGAGATGGTGGAGACGCTGGTGGCCTACTACTTTGCCAACAAGACGGAGGACTCCGACTGGGTGGTGCTGCCGGTGGCCAACTTTGACGCATATTTCGGCACCACCAGCTTTGGGCGTAAGTATCTCAGGCAGATCCCAGAGACCATTTTAGAGCGATCTGAAACAGGCTTTGGGCTTTGCCGGTACCGGTTGGAGGCAGAATTGGATGACAAGCAAGAAGAAAAGTTACTTTAGAAGTGGTTTTAACATTCCTTTTTGAAAGGGAAATTTTTGAACTATGCCAGTGCTGGTAAACTTTGTAAGGAGGCACAGAATCTAATGCTTCATCTAAAAAAGTCTTCCGTAATTTTGGCCCTCCCAGAAATGGCGCATATCACGACATAATTGTTAGTAAATGCTCATCAAAAGAGGATAATTACTTTTCACACCTTGTAAATCATGCTATACTTAACATAAGGGGTGAGATAACAATGTCTCAAACAACAAAATGGGCAATGGCTATGGCGTTGAAATGTATTATGACACAAAAGCCTCTGTCTAAAATCACGATTGCTGATATTACGGAAGCCTGCGGCATCAACCGCATGACATTCTATTATCATTTCCAAGATATCTTTGATCTCATTGATTGGATATGCCAAGAAGAAGGTGCTAAGGCCATACAAGGACGAAAAAATTATAAAACTTGGCAGGAAGGTTTTCTCGCTTTATGCTGCGCAACAAGGGAGAATAGGGCATTTGTGGAAGGTGTGTATCACTCCATCCAGCGAGAAAAAATTGAGAATTATCTTTGCCGAGTTGTTTATGATTTGCTGTTTGATGTTGTATGTGAACTATCCAAGGACTACTCCATTTCTCTCGAAAACAAACAGTATATCGCCGATTTTTACAAACATGGATTTGTGGGTATCATGTTGGAGTGGGTCAAGTATGGAATGAAAGAAGATCCGAAAATATTTGTCAGTCGGGTGAGTCAGATGATACATGGCCAACTTCTTTTAGCTATTAAAAATATGGCAGAGACACCAATTTTATCAAAAGAGCTGGAATGATAAAACTTTTTACAAAGCCTCTCGGATGATGTAATTTTCATCATCCGAGAGGCTTTGTTTATTGTTTGGACATTGGAGAAAAGATACAATGAAGGCAAAGAAATGACGAAGGAGGCCATTTGAATGTATTATTCCAGTGGAAACTATGAAGCTTTTGTTCGGCCACTCAAACCGGAGGGTGTGGAACGAAAATCTGCCTATATTGTTGGAACCGGTCTGGCAGCTTTGACTGCTGCCTGCTACTTGGTGAGAGATGGGCAGATGCCGGGAAAACGCATCCATATCTTTGAGAAGGATCCTATCCCCGGCGGGGCCTGCGACGGCTGGGAGTACCCGGGCTTGGGGTATGTGATGCGGGGCGGCCGTGAGATGGACAACCACTTCGAGGTGATGTGGGACCTGTTTCGATCCATTCCCTCCATTGAGAACCCGGAACTGAGCGTGCTGGACGAGTACTACTATCTCAACAAACGGGACCCCAACTACTCCCTCATGCGGGCCACCCAGAACCGTGGGGAGGACGGTCACACCGACGGGAAGTTCGGCCTGTCCGACGCCGGGGCCATGGAGATCATGAAGCTGTTCTTCACCCCCGACGAGGAGCTCTACGACAAGCCCATCACAGACTACTTTAGTGACGAGGTGCTGAACTCCAACTTCTGGCTCTACTGGCGCACCATGTTCGCTTTCGAAAATTGGCACAGTGCCCTGGAGATGAAGCTCTACCTCCGTCGCTTCATCCATCACATTGGCGGTTTACCCGACTTCAAGGCTCTCCGCTTTACCCGTTACAATCAGTACGAATCCATGATCCTGCCCATGGTGACCTATCTGGAGAAGGCAGGCGTACAGTTCCACTACAATACCAAGGTTATTGATGTGGAGTTTGACATTCGCGCCGGTCAAAAGCTTGCTCGTCGCCTCACCTTGCAGTTTGAAACCGGAGAGGAACAGATCGATCTTATTGAGCAGGATCTGGTCTTTATCACACCGGGTGGCTGCGTGGAGAACTCTGCTCTGGGTTCTCAGAACACTCCCGCTCCTTACAAGCCGGAGCTGAAAGAGGGTGGCGGCTGGGATATGTGGCGGCGCATCGCGGCCCAGGATCCTTCCTTCGGTCATCCCGAGAAGTTCTGCGGCGATCCGGAGAAGAGCAACTGGATGAGCGCCACCGTCACCACCTTGGATGACAAAATTCCGCCCTATATTCAAAAAATCTGTCAGCGGGATCCTTTCAGCGGCAAGGTGGTCACCGGCGGCATCGTCACCGTGAAGGATTCCAACTGGCTTTTGAGTTGGACCTTCAACCGCCAACCCCAGTTCCGCAGCCAGCCCAAGGGCCAGCTGGTGGGCTGGATCTACGGTCTGTTCAGCGATAAGCCCGGCAACTATGTGAAAAAGCCCATGCGGGAGTGTACCGGCAAGGAGATCTGCATGGAGTGGCTCTACCACTTGGGTGTACCTGAGGGGGAAATTGAGTCTCTGGCCGAGTGCAGCGCCAATACTGTCCCCTGCATGATGCCCTATATCACCGCCTTCTTTATGCCCCGGGCGGCGGGGGACCGACCGGATGTGGTGCCCAGGGAGGCTGTCAATTTTGCCTTCATCGGTCAGTTCGCAGAGACCCCCCGAGATACCATCTTCACTACGGAATACTCCATGCGTACCGGCATGGAGGCGGTATATACCCTGCTGGACATCGACCGGGGAGTGCCAGAGGTCTGGGGCAGTACCTTCGATGTTCGAGACCTGCTCAATGCAACGGTACAGTTGAGGGACGGCCGGAAGATCACAGATATGCATTTGGGCTTAAAAGAGCGGATGGCATTGAAGGAAGTGCTGAAAAAAATCTCTGGTACGGATGTGGAGAAGCTGCTAAAGGAATATCATGTCATCTGACCTTTAATACCTTTTCCACTAAATAGACCGATATCGTATTTTAGCAATTCTTTCAGTTAGAACATTTGTAAACCGTGCAGTGCATAGCCGTGCGGTAAGCAGCACTTAATGGAAAGATACTATTTGAAAAGGAGAAATAGAAGATGGACGTTTCTATGCAGATAAAAAAAACAGCTCTGCGCACAGCGCTGGGATATATTGAAAAAAATCCCGAGGAAAATGTGCTTAAACTGATGGACTGGGTGGATAAGCTGGCAGGAGATGGACCGAACAGCTTCCCCGCACAGCGCAAAGCGTTTCGAAATGTTTTAAACGATCCGGAATGTAGCATGTACCAGCTCATTATGAGCGTTTTCCGGGACATTGACAATGATGTGTTGAAGGTGGTTTTTGAGAACTTCTTCCTGAACGCCAGTCTAATCGGCTGGCCCAAGCAGGAACACTATCGTAAGGAGTTGAACTGCAATATTCCTTGGGCGATTCTCATGGATCCTACCTCTGCCTGTAATCTTCACTGTACTGGCTGCTGGGCTGCTGAATACGGCAACAAGCTGAACCTGACATACGAGGAACTCAGCGACATTGTCCGCCAAGGCAAAGAGTTTGGAACTTATATGTACATCTTCTCTGGCGGTGAACCTCTGGTTCGGAAAAAGGACATCCTCCGGCTGTGCACCGAACACAGCGACTGCCAGTTCCTGGCTTTTACCAATGCCACTCTGATTGATGATGCGTTTGCGAAGGAAATGCTGCGGGTGAAAAACTTTATTCCCGCCATCAGTGTAGAAGGGTTTGAAGACGCTACCGATTTTCGACGGGGGGCGGGCACCTATCAGGCAATCATGAAGGCTATGGCTATTCTGAAACAATACAAATTGCCCTTTGGTGCATCCTGTTGCTACACCTCGAAAAATGTGGACTCCATCAGCTCCGAGGCTTTTATCGATCATCTGGTGGAGTGTGGGGCCAAGTTCGCCTGGTTCTTCCACTACATGCCGGTGGGTAACGAAGCAGTGACCGACCTGCTGCCCAATCCGGAGCAGCGTAAGCTCATGTACCGGAAAGTGCGGGAGTACCGTTCCACCAAGCCCATCTTCACGATTGATTTTCAGAATGACGGCGAGTATGTAGGCGGCTGCATCGCAGGAGGCCGTAACTATCTCCATATTAACGCCAATGGCGATGTGGAACCCTGTGCGTTTATCCACTACTCTGACTCCAATATCAGAGAAAAAACCTTGCTGGAAGCTTTCCAATCTCCTCTGTTTATGGCCTATCACAACCACCAGCCCTTCAATTGCAACCACCTGCGTCCCTGCCCCATGTTGGAGAATCCTGACATGTTAAAAATGATGGTACATCAGTCCGGAGCCCATTCTACGGATCTTCAATCTCCGGAGAGTGCTGACCATCTGTGTGACAAGTGCCGTAACTATGCTGCTTGTTGGGCCCCGGAAGCGGACCTTTTATGGAACGAAAGAAATAAGAATTGAGCCAATGGGCTGTCTCTGACAGAGCAAGCCGTCGGAATCTCTGTTTGCGGCAGAGATTTCGACGGCTTCTAAATTATGGGGAGATTTTATGATAAGTGTTACACAAATTGCACTTGGGCTTATTGGAATAGTTTGTATCTTGTTTCCAAAGCAAATCACCTCTCTTTTACCATATTTGATGGGCATTATGATGATCCTAATTGGCCTGATTGGTATCCAACCAGTTGGGGAAAAATTCCGGCAGGCTCCTGACATATTTGCTCGTAAATTGGTTCTATTGATCTTGGGACTTTCTTTTCTGGTTCAAGGCAAAACCGCGCTGGTGCCAATAGGAATTATCTGGGCCGTCTTGGGGCTTTGGAAGACGACAGATGCTTTCGTTGACTTCTGGGAAGCATATCAGGCAAAACAGGGGGTCCTATCTGCTCTCGGAGAACTACTTATTCGTCTGATTTTATCTCTCCTTCTGTTATTTGACCCGTATGGAAAATTCACACCACATATTGCTATTTTGGGGGCGACACTGTTGCTAAACGCCATTTTCCCCGAAAGGCGATGAAATCGGATGAGATAGTCGTTATAAACTTTTCGAGGTGCCCTATGAGAAAAAGTCTGTCCCCAAAGAAAAAAATAGTATGTTCCGCAATACTCAGTTTTCTTACATTGTTTACCTTGCTTTGGTTTGTTTTCCGAAACCACTATAAAGAAATATTTCAAAACATTCAAACAGCCAGTATAAGAGGCTTGCTTTGGATCCTTTGCATGGGATTTGTCTATCAACTCTTAGATAGTTTGCTCTGTCTCATATTCGTAAGAAGGACGATTCGTTTTTTTTCTTTCAAACAGGCGGTAGAGGTCACGCTATTGGGTGTGTTTGGAAATGTTGTTACCCTTTCTGTGGGATCAATCCCCATGCAAAGCGCTTATTTAGGGTCTACTGAATGGCTGGAACATTTGGAAATCTCGGAAAAATGACCAGCTCGCCGAGGTCAAAATCGTAGTCC
>NZ_JADMVY010000023.1:0-9969 GCF_015547905.1 Clostridium sp. J1101437_171009_A5 | reverse complement strand
CGAAGCCCGGCATACTCGTTCAAGGCAGCGTCCAGTTCAGCAGAATATTTCTGTTCCTGTTCTTCCAGCCGTTTCAGGCTCTGCTCCATGGCGGCAATGTCTTTCGGAAATTTATCGGCGGCATCTTCCTCGGTATATGCCAGCGATGCCAAAAGCATATTTTTCTCCGAACGCAGTTCCTCCAAATCCTCTGTCAGAACCGCTATCTTAGCCGCCAGCTCCCGGTGTCGAAATACATGGACAGCAGAGAGCGCCTTTTTCTCGGTAAGCAGGCTGCGGCGCTCTTTTGTCTTATCCCGAATGTCCTTTGCCAGCTGGTTGTACTGTGTGAGGGCAGGGCGCAGGGTATTCAGTGAAGTGTTCAGACGCTCCTTGCCTTTGCGGAGATACCCCAGCTGATAGCAGAATAGCAATAGATTTTTTCGCAGATTTTCCATGGCCTCGGCAAGCGCCGGTAGGGTGCTTTTAACTGCCTGCGCCAGTTTTTTGACCTGCCCTCTCAGTTCACGGAGCAGGGCATTGTCCGCCTTGATCTGCCGGTTCAGTTCGCACCGGTCAGAGATGATACCCTTTTTCTCCATGGCTCTGGCAACCACACCCTCATGGATCGTAGGCTGCTCCAGCAGCCCACGCTCGGCATGGCTGCGGTGGTCGATGCGTTCTTCGTGCCCGGTGCGCTCCAGATAGTGGTTTGTCACATCCGCCCATGCAGCCCGCCACAGAACAAGTTGCTCATCGCTGTTCCAGCGTTCCGTGATGGGGTTCTGTCTGCCGAATTTGGTACTTTTGGGATACTTGGATACCCGTTCATAATCCTGGGCCTGCGCTGCGGACGGGGCCATATACACCTTCTTTTTGCCTACCTTGTACTGGTACTGTTTCTCCCAGCCGTCGGCCTGCGCCTGTTTGAACTCGGCGGCGGTAAAGCCCCGTTCCTCGCCATCTTTGACACAGAGATATTCTTTCTCGGTCTTGTACTGCCATTTTCCCTTTTCATCCAGCGGGCGCACCGTCAGCAGGATGTGGGCATGGGGATTGTGTCCGGGAGGATATGGGTCATGGATGGCAGCATCAGCGCACATTCCGTCTGCAACAAACTGCTCCTTGATGAAATCTTGCAGGAGCTGGATTTGTTCCTCCCGGCTCAACTCTATGGGCAGCGCCGCCACAAATTCACGGGCGAGGCGGCTGTCCTTTGCGGTTTCGGTTTCCTCCACGGCGTTCCACAGGGTTTCCCGATCCTGCCACTCTGCGGGGGCGGTGGCTGGCAGAAAAACCTGCCGCCATCCAAGTCCCTGTTTGCGGGTGTAGTCGTGCTGCACTCCGTCATACTCGTTGAGCATCCGGGAACAGCTCAGATAGGCCGCAGCAGCCACGGCGGAGCGTCCGGCTCCACGGCTGACCATCTTGGCCTCCAAATGATAAATCGCCATAAATCACCTTGTCCTTTCTGAAAGGGGTGCCCCGAAACAGGGCACCCTTGTTTTCGCTCAGTGCGTCGTGAAATACGACGCACCACCAGGGGTGCCCTGTATCTGTGTCAAGCTGCCGGTGGCAGGTTGACGCAGGCAGGCGGCGGGATGGGGTGGCAATATACCACCCCATGAACAGGGGCTTCCAAAACGGAAGCCTCTGCGCCGGCTGTGTGGACAAGGCTGGCAGTTTGGCAGAAATGCAGCCTTGTCCAGCGGCTCCCGCAGGAGCCGCAATCCCCCTCGGAGAGCGCACGTGCCCGACCAACGGGAGGGCTACCACCGCCTGCTTTAGCAGGTGGTGAGTAAGTGCGCCCTTCGGGATAAAAAAGAGGGAGGCCCCCGGTTTCCCGGAGACCTCCCAGCCGTTTTCAATCGTGTCCTGTCAGCTTTCGCCGCAGGTATTCTTCCAGATTATCAAGCCCTACCGTCTGTACTTCCGGCAGCATTTTTTCCAGCACAGCGCCCTCCTGAATGAGCCGCCTTGTCCGTGCTTTTCGCTCCTTCACCCGGTCCCGTGCCTGGGCTTCCTCCAAGCGGTGCTTTGCCTGCAACAGTTTCTTTTCTTCACTTGTCATAGGTTTACCTCCGTTTCTGCCAGATCAGGTCATAGCCCAGCACATCGGTAAGCTCCACAACCTCCTTATAGCGAATAGATTCCCGCTGGAGCTTGGCGGACAGGTTGGAAACACTGTCCGACCAGCCGTATTCCTCGTGGAGCCGGTCAACCAGCTCCTGCATGGTATATCCCGCCCGGATGATTTGTGCCTTGATTTCGTTGCGTACCGTCATCACCAAAATCCTCCTAAATTTACTTGATAAAAAAGCGAAGCTGGCACGCCCTCTGGCATAACCGCTTCGCTGTGTCGTGAAAAATCCCCTTGTCACCAAATCCGTTCAGAATCGCTGGTGTGATGTCCTGTCCATAGGTCGCACCTTCCGACTTTTCCGTTTCGTGTGACTTGGCTTGAAACCGTGCATTTCCCCATAATTCCATGCACTCGGTTCACCGGGGCGAGAAGCGCGGTTTCGCAAAATGATTTCTTCCAACCGTCAAATACTTTCCGATTCCCACTTGCCCTGATTTACCCCTCCGATTTTGCCAGTGATTTTTGAGATATAGCCGCCGAATTGCTATAAAAGGGAGAACAACGGTCAATCAAAGTGTACGTACGTACATTGTTCAGCGCCGCCATTCCTCCGGCACATCTTCCGGTACGTACGTACGCATCGAATCACCGGAAAACACTGATATATGATTTCTCACCAATACCTCAATTCCCAGAAAGCCACGCACCCGCCGTCCGGCTGCGTTGGTCACATTGTTGCAGTATTCCAGATTGTAGCGGCTCTGGCAGGCGATCAGGGCTTCGCTGAAGCTGCGGGGCTTCAGGGCAGGCAGGTTGTTTTCGGTGCAGTAAATCTGGTATGCCTCGTACAGTTCTTTGGAGCTGGCAGATAGATCGGCTTTTAGGCGAACATACCCGTCAGAATCCAGAAAATCATAGACATTGTTGTTGTCCCGTTTGACTGCCTCCCGGTTTTCTCTGGTGCGGTCGCTTTCGGTGAACTTGAAGTTGTTGGCGGCCAGCCGCTGCAATCCCTCAAAAGCCCACAGCAGAATACCCTCCACCTCGGCTTTCATCTTCTCGGCAAGGTCAGGATCATCCACACGGCCAGCCGGTTTTTCTTTTGTGGTCAGCACCAGCTGGCGGCGGTAAAATCCGTCACTCCGGTCAAACAGGGCCTGCAAATCTCCGTTGGAGAAGGCCAGCAACCGGGCGCACATCCACCCCTGATAGCTTTGCTTGCCCTTGCGCTCCAAATCCATCTTGCCCTGGGCGGTGACAATGGATTTCACATAGTTGGTCTGGCGCAGGGCCTCCATCCGCATATCGTCGTCCACGCACAGGAGGATATGTTCCAGGTCAGCACGGGCAAAACGGTTCTCGGATATTTTTCCGATGCTGCCATCCTTCATGTTGGAGCCGAACAAAGTTCCCAGCACAGCGCCGATCTGCGACTTGCCCTCGCCGCCGCTGCCTTTTATGACCATCATCCGTTGTCCCTTATTGCTGGGAATCAGGCAGTAACCGATATATTCCTGCAAGGTGGGGATATCCTCCGGGTAGAGCAGACCGTCCAGAAATTGCAGCCAGAGGACAGGTTGTGGAGCATTAGGATTATAGGCCACAGGGAAACGGTTGCGGACGATTTTCGGCTTTCCTTTCGCAAAAGTTCCGTCCAGAAAAAGTGTGCCGTTGGAAAGGTGAATCCGATCCGGCTCCGGGGGAAAATCCTCCACCAGTGCCGCCAGCTTCATCAGCTCCACAATGTTGCTGATTTTGCGGGGAATGTTGCTGACCGCACAGCATTTCAGTTCCTCAAAAATCTCTCCCCGCAGGGGTAGTTCGTCTGTCACACGGCCTTCGGGCGTGAAAAAAGCCCCGTTTGTGAAGATGATCTTGTGCGTCTGCAAGAACTCCTCACAAAACAGGGCTTCGTTGATGCTTTTGCCATCAAACCAGACGGGCATCCCGTCAAGCTGCGCTTTGTTTTTCATGGGCATCGTCCTCCTTTTTCAGCCTGTCCAGCCGTTCCTCCAAACCGGCAATCAGGCCATCCTTGTTCAGCATTTCCACGATTTTCACCCGCTGTTCCAGTTCGGCGTCAATGAGCAAATCTGCCAGATACTCCACATAGTCCAGCATCTGGCAGGCTTCCACAAACCGGTCATCCAGAACATCTTCCGGTGTCTTGGGTGCGTACTGCACCTTCCAGCTTTCCAGAAGATGCAGATAATCACACAGCACCCGCAGACAGCGCACTTCTTCCTGCCGGTATGCTTTCAGCAGAGGACGCTCCGGTTTTGGTAAGGCGATTGCCGCCGGGGGCTTGTCCGGGTCAATCCCGAAATCCTGTGCCAGTTTCTGCGCTGCTTCGTAACTGTTCAGGCCAAACATCCTTGCCACAAAGTTAATCACATCGCCGGTGGCTCCGCAGCCGAAGCAGTAAAAATACCGTTCATTCAGCTTCATGCTGGGGTGCCGGTCCTCATGGAACGGGCAGCTGCACATCCCGTTTCGGTTGACTTGCAGCCCATAGTGTTCCGCTGCATCCGGCACACAAATGTTCTGTTTTACCAGTTCAAAGAGTGTCATAAAAATCCCTCCGTTTCAGGGCATAAAAAAGCGGCCTGCCCGGTTTCTTTGGGCAGGCCGCAGTCCTTATGCAGTTTGTGATGTTTCCGTTTCTTTGGCTTTCCGCTTTTCCTGCCGGTAGAACTTCTCCCGGCAGGCGGGTTTGCAGAATTTGGCGTTGGGGCGGACAGACTGGAACGGCTCTCCGCAGCACTGGCACACCAGCTGGTACGGTTCACCCGGAACAATCAGCCCCTCGGCAATCTTCTGTTTGCGCTCCTTCTGGCGCAGATATTTTTCATGGTCACGGATGCGCTTCTGGCGGCGCTTTTCCTCCGCAGCCAGTTCTTCCTCGGTGGGTTCGGGCATGGGCACTTCAAATTTTCCGATAAAGTTCAGGTAAATCTCAATTTCCTGCACCCGTTCCCCGGTACTTCTGTCCGGGGCATGGACCAGAATTTTCTCCACAAATTCATGGAGCATGGGGGCGGTAAGCTCGGTGAAATCCGTATATTTCTGTGCCAGCGCCAGAAAGTGGCTGGCACGGTCGGTGTCCTCGTGAAATTGGTCCAGCTGTGCCTGCTCGGAGGCAAGCAGCTGTTCCAGCTCCGCCTGTTCCTTCTCATATTCGGCACACAGCAGCTCGAACCGTTTTTCCTCCAATTTGCCCATGGCATAGGTTTCATACAGCTTTTTAATCAGCACATCCAGCTCGGCGCTGCGTTTGCGCTCTTTGGCGACCTTGCGTTTCAGCTCCTTGGCCGCTTCCTGCTGGCGAACCTGTGAAATGCTGCGAACTTTCTGAATAAACTCTTCCTTGTTCTGGATGGCATAGCTGGCGGTAGTGCGGATGGTTTCCAGAATCAGAGCGTTCAGGGCTTTGGTGCTGACCGTGTGGGAAAAACACATCTGGGTTTCCCGCTCAAAGGTCAGGGTGTAGGTGGAGCAGTTATAAAAGTCGGTTCCATACTCCCGCCCGTCCTTTTTGCGTTTGCCCCGGTGGTTATACATCTTGGCTCCGCAGTCGGCACAGAACACAAGGCCGGTCAGGGGATTGGCGACGCCGGTGGTGTCCGTCCGGCGCACCGTCCGCTTCACCTGCTGGGCCAGTTGCCAGGTTTCCGGGTCAACGATGGCCTCGTGGGTGTTCTCAAAAATCAGCCAGTCGGACGGATCATTTTTTACCCGCTTATCCCGATAGGACTTCTTGGAAGAACGGAAATTGACGGTGTGCCCCATATACTCCGGCTTGGTCAGCATGGAACTGACGGTGAAGCCGTACCAGTCATAAGGGCGGCTGGTGTCCACGGTGTTCTTCCGGCTGCCTCTGCCGTTTCGTGCCAGATAATAGGCGGGGCACTCCACCTTTTCCTGCGTGAGTATCTTGGCAATCTCATGGGGGCCGTGCCCCTCCACCGCAAGCCGGAAGATTCGCCGCACCACGGCGGCGGCCTCCTCGTCTACCAGCCAGTGGTCCTTGTCCTCCGGGTCTTTTTTGTAGCCATAGATGGCGTTGTTGGTGGTGGGCTTGCCTGCCTTGCCTTTGACACGGTATGCTGCTGAAACCTTTTTGGACTGGTCACGCAGATACCATTCGTTCATGATATTGAGAAAGGGAGCAAACTCGCCGCTGTCCTGTTCCTCGCTGTCGATGTTATTGGCGACAGCAACAAAATGAACCCCATTCTGCCGGAACATTACCTCGGTGTAAAAGCCGGTTTGCAGGTAGTTTCTGCCGATCCGACTTAGGTCCTTACACAGCAGATGGGCCACCTTTCCCGCCTCAATGTCCGCCACAAGGCGCTTCCATGCGGGACGGTCAAAGTTGCCGCCGGACCACCCATCGTCTGTGTAGTGGACGATATTGGTGTAGCCCCGCTGTGCTGCATAGCTTTCGAGATAACGTTTCTGGTTCAGAATGGAGTTCGAGTCGCCCGTGAGGTCATCGTCACGGGACAGGCGCTCATAGAGCGCAGTGATTTTTTCTTCCGTCTGTCTGTTTGCCATATCAGGCGCTCCTTTCAGACGGACGGCTCATTTGTGGCAGTTCCATTATACCACATTCCGGCTGGTTTGCCAGCCCGTCATTGCGGATCAGCCGCAAAATTTTATCTTCCATCGTTTCCTCGGCGGTTTCGCTGAGGTAGACACGAACTTTATAGGTGGTGTTGCCAATGTGCCGGGTCAGAAATACGGCGTTTTTATCTGCCATAGAACCTCTCTTTCTTGCGCTTTCGGCGCATCCGGTGTATACTGTTGTTATGGTTCCGCTGCTTGTAATCTGCGATTGTGTTACTTCTTTTTTGTGTCAAGCCTGAACATGGCGAAAGCCCCCTTTCTCCAGCGTGAACGAGTCGTTGTAACCCAAGTAACTTGTTTTCAGATTACCCTTTCACTAATAGGAGAAATCCGGGGTGCAAAACGGAACCATTTTTGAAAAATCGCAAAATATTTTTTTGAAAAGAGGTGGGGTCATGGCGTATCTGTCTGATGACGAGCTTCTGGATACCGAGGGTGGCTTCACCGGATGGGACGATGAGACAGGCACTGGTGCAACGGAGGAAACGCTGGAACAGGCGCTTGCGGAAGAACGTCTGGCCGAGCTGGAAAATGAGCTGGAGCAGGACGAACATCCCATCGACTATGAAGCGGAGCTGGAGGACGAGGAAGAAGAAGCCGCCCCGGTCAGCGAAAAGCGGCTGAAACGGGAGATGCGGGCCGAGGCCATACGGCGGCTGGAGGAAGCCGCCCGCACCGAAAAGGATTTCCGGGCCGTGGTGGAGGAATGGAACAAGCTGGACCGGAACCGGGAGCGCCGGGAACGGGACCATGAAAACCTCCGTGGAGATGTGCCGCTGGAATATCAGGCGGTGCCGGAACCGAAGCTCATTCCCCGATGGATGAACAACCCTGCATACCGGCAGCTGATGGCCGGAAACTTTCTGGACATCCTGTTTGACTGCCCCTATGAGATGCACAACCTGACCGCCGATGCCTTTGTTTCCCGCATGGTGGAGGAACTGAGCGAGGAACACAAGGAAGTTCTATATTTTCTCTCTTTGCGGCTGTACAGCACCACCCGGCTTGCCGCTGTGCGTGGGCAGTCTGACCGCAACATCCGCAAGCTGCGGAAAACCATCCACAAGAAATTGCAGCGCCAGATGTATGACCATCTGTGCGGCAAACAGGAGCATGGCGGCAGCCTGACCTTGCGGGAACGCCAGTTTTTGGAGGAATACTCGAAAATCGCAAGGAAACAGGGCAAGGATGCCGTGATCCGGCGGGAGAACAAGTCCAAGCGCAGAAAAAAGAAAAACCGCCCCTGATAATTGGGACGATTAAGGAGAAAGGGCGTGTATGATGAAAAATTTATTTGAACAGTCCCGTTCCCATTGGGTGCGGTACGATCACTATGAGCTGAAAACGGCAGAAGATGGCAAGCGGTATATCACCCCCGGCAAGAGCGCAAAGCCGGATGTCTACAATCCGCTGAAAGAGGTCCCCAACATTGTGCTGGATGCGCTGAATGTGGGGATGCTGATGATGGGACGCAAGCCGGAAGCAGAAGTGGAAAAGGCGGTGATGGAGTTCGTTACCCGGTACGGCCTGCTGGGGCTGATGACCGCCCTGCCCACCACGCCGTCCTTTATGGACTATGAGGCGGTATACCTGCCCAAAAACCACTTCATTAAGGAAGAATCCATGGCGACAGACAAATACCTGTCCCTGTTTTATCCTTTTGACCAGCTGGACGTGGTGAAGAAGGGCATTGAATCCACATGGAATGTGTCCGGAGACCGGGCCATGATTGCTTTGACTATGACCTTCATGGATGAGCCGATGGCCAAGAACATGAGCTTCCAGCGGGAATATGCGGAACCCTACGAGTGGGTTGCTCAACAGTTCAAGGACTGGGCCTTTACGCTAACCACCGCCTTTTTCTACTACAATGACTATGATTTCATGGGCGAGGACGAACGGGGGCTGCACCGCAAGGCTATGGCCGCATTTGGCGGGATTGCCCCCACCTACCACATTGAGCTGCTGGATAAGCCTACCATTTACTGGGATTTCCATTCCCTGCTACTGGGTATCCAGATGATGTTCAGCTTCATGCTGGTGGACGGGGATCAGCCCCTGCGCCTGTGCAAGCACTGCCAGAAGGTGTTTCTGGGCAGCCGGTCCAACGCCGCCTTTTGCAGCCCACGGTGCAAAAATCAGTACAATGTCTACAAGAGCCGGGGAAAGAACCGGACGGATGGAGGTGACCAGGAATGAGCGAGGAACAGGGGCTGACCCCGTATGAAACCAGAGAAATCCTCTTTTACAAGACCGAAAACGGAGAAGTGCGGGTGGAAATCCTGCTCTTTCAGGAAAACCTCTGGCTGACACAGGCAAAAATGGCAGAGCTGTTCGAGGTACAGAAAGCAGCCATTTCCAAGCATCTGAAAAACATTTTTGAATCCGGCGAACTGAACGAGGATTCAGTTGTTTCCAAAATGGAAACAACTGCGGCGGACGGGAAACGGTATCAGACCAACTATTACAATCTGGACGCCATTATCGCTGTGGGGTATCGTGTGAACTCCAAAAAGGCGACCATGTTCCGCATTTGGGCGAACCGGGTGTTGAAAGAGTTCATCATCAAAGGTTATGTGATGGATGATGCACGGCTGCGGGAGCCGGAGAACTTTTTTGGCAAGGATTATTTCGAGGAACAGCTGGAGCGTATCCGGGACATCCGGGCCAGCGAGAGAAGATTTTACCAAAAAATCACGGACATCTATTCCCAGTGCAGCGCCGACTACGATGTGGAAAGCCCCATCACAAAGGAGTTTTTTGCCACGGTGCAGAACAAGCTCCATTATGCGGTCACCCATCATACCGCCGCCGAGATCGTATATGGGCGTGCCGACAGCACCAAGCCCAACATGGGCCTGACCACATGGAAAAACGCCCCCAAAGGCCGCATCCGTAAATCAGATGTCACCGTTGCCAAAAACTATCTGAACGAAACGGAAATGCGAAACCTGAACGAGATCGTCACCATGTATCTGGACTATGCGGAACGGCAGGCCCGCCGGGGAAATGTCATGTATATGGCCGATTGGGTCAAGCGGCTTGACGCATTTTTACAGTTCAACGAGGAAGATATTCTGCATGATAAGGGCAAGGTGACCGCCGCCATTGCCAAAGCCTTTGCCGAGAAAGAGTTTGAAAAGTTCCGGGTTTTGCAGGACAGAACCTATCAGAGCGACTTTGACCGGCTGGTTGCAGAAACTTCGGATGATCTGACAGAATAACCATATACACAGAAAGCCCACGCCTCCGGTTATCTTGCCGGCTGCGTGGGCTTT
>NZ_JADMVY010000022.1:0-13845 GCF_015547905.1 Clostridium sp. J1101437_171009_A5 | reverse complement strand
CAATGGCTCTTTTTATTTGCCATTGGGGTGCTCACTTTTTGAGTACCATTTGCTACATTTTCATTTTACCGAAAACATGCTAGACAACCTTTTGCAGCAATAGAATGTCGAATCTCCTATGGATACGATACTTTCTGGTATCACGATGTGTGGCAAATTGATACAGAATTCAAACGCACAATTTCCGATAGATGTTACGCTTTGGGGGATTGTAACACTGACCAGTCTTCAAATGCCTTCTCACCTATGGTTGCTACTCCGTCAGGGATTACCACATCAGTTCCATGGCCGTTATCCTTAATACTTTACCAGTTTCCCTTCAGGAATAACAGTTGTCACCTCCCTTAATGCTGCAGTGATAGTTCTATCTGCAACTGCTCCACTGATACTCGAACTTATTTCCAACAGCCATCCTCTGTATCACAGCCCCGGAGAAGTGGAGCGTCGCTCTCCCAGCAAGCGAACCCGATATCGTCAAACTGGGTATCGTCCGGGTCAACGATGTACCGCAGATCAAGCCAACGCTCCAGGGGGCTGGGGCTGGAGTGGGCAGAAAAAGTCCAACACAATAGTGGAGTAGGGACAGACCCCAATATAGCCGGTGACAGCCAGTAGACCAGCACTGGGGGCGTAGTCCACGCCGGTCCAGGTGAACACTTCCGTGGCTTTCTACCCCTCCTTTGGGCGGACACAGGCAAGGACATAGTGCATCTTCTATCCGCGCTCTACCTCCAGGACGTTGTACGTATACAGTTCTGTGCGGAAGATTAGATAGTGCTTTCCGCTGCGGTGGCGAAACAGGAAGCAGAATTCATCATCTGTATCCAGATTACGCCGAGCATACCGTATCTTTCCATCATTGTCCAGCAATTCACTTTCACTGCCGAGAGATACGGATCGCCGTTATAGATGTAGGCTTTGGAGCAGATGGAATATCCATCCGTCAGCGGAAACTGCTCGTCTTGCTGAGGAAATCGGTTCTCCGGCGCAAACATGGCATGATCCTGCGCCCACCAGTCCCGATAGCGTTTTTCATGGGCGATGTTTTCAGTGTTCATTGAGATACCTCGCCAATTTTTTCTCCAGCAGGTCTGTCATATCATTGCAGAGGCACTTTACTTTCTCCTGCTCATGGGTGTAGTATCAAATGGTTTCCTCTCCGGGGCGGAGCAGGAGCTGGTCGCCGTCCGCTTCTTTCCAGAACTCGCCCAGTACACAATACCGCTCTCCATGGATGGTCAGAGTAAATATCCCGGAAAGGGAAAGGATCACGCCTGTGGAGGCCAGCGGTCAGCAGGAAGAACTCTCGCACCTGGGACAGGAGTGTGAAGTCCAGCACGCTTTCTTGATTCCCAATCTGCTCCTCCGTGGCGGCGGGTTGGATCTCATCAGAGGGATCCAGTACCTTTGCCAACGCCTTGGAGAACTTGGGGTATTCGCCAAACAACTCCGGGCTGTTGGGCTTGAATTCCTTTTGCTTTTCCCGCTGTACTCGCTCCTGCTCTTTGCAGAAAGCCTCCAGCTCGGCCAGATACCGCTCCGGGTAGAGATTGCTGGCCTCAAATGCTGTGCCGCTCTTTTCCAGAATGGCAATGGCTCCCTTTTGGCTGGTAAGCACCGGGACCCACGGGAAGTCATGCCGGCAGGGTTTCAGTTTCAGGAATTCACCTCGATTGAGCAAGGTTTCCAGTTCGGACTCATGCTCGTTCTACCAGCTCCGCCAAGTTTCGGGAGTTTCCCGCCCCTCGACCAAGTCCAGGAGTTTTACTGTTAATACTTCACTATCCATAAGGTCACTTCTCCGTTTCAGAGGTCGCAGGAATAGAGGCTCATGGCCCCGTAATCGGTGTGCAGGACAAGTCCGCTCTTGGTAAAGGCAAAATTCACCTGCCGCACCACAAAGGGGTCATCAATGGTGGCTAGCAGCTGGCCGCTACTGGTATCCCACAGCTCTATGGGGGAGCTGCCACGATCCTGCTGAACGGCCATCAGGCTGCCCCTTGTCCGCACAATACATGTGTCTGAAAAACTCAGCCCATGCCGGACAGGGAAGGGGAGGGGAGTGGTCGTTTCCTCTCCGGTCTGGGTCATATAGAACTTGCCGCCCACCGAGAAGCACTGGTCATCCGGGGAGAAGAAGGGATGCCAGCCCTCATTGGGGATCACTACTTTTTGGGCGGATTTCAGATCGACCAGCACATACTCACCCTCGGTGACGCGGTAGGCCGCTTTGCTCTGCCGGGGAGAGAGCATCCCGAAGCAGTAATAGGCAAAATTCGGATTCTTAGACTTCTTGCATTTTACCGTTTCCCGCCACACCTCTGTGTTGCTGCCAAAGTCAAAGACGACGATCTCCTCGCCTGTGTACCACAGGGCCAGGTCGCCGCTGGCATCCAGCATGGTTTTCATGCTGTTTTTCTTGTTGGCAAAGGGTGTGATTTCATGGGTGCGGAGAGAGAACTGCTCCAAAAGATAGCTGTTGTTCAGCAACAGAGTATCATTGGGGCAGAGAACCTGCTCGTAGGTCATCCGCTTGGCACCCAGAGAGACCGTTTCAAGGATCTCCCCGCTGCCATCGAAGTGATAGAGGGTCTCGTCCTCAAAATCTCCGACCACCCTCGTCAGAAAGAAGTCGTCCCGTGTGAAGGTGGCAGCTAAGGGCATGAAGCCGTTGCTGTCCTTGCCGACAAACCGGTGGCACCGCGCCTGCCCAACAGCGGCATCCGGATTCTGATAGACAAATCCTTTCCGCATCTGGCTCATCATGGCGCTGGCCGCCTTGCTCTTGACCTGGTAAGCGGAGTCGCACAGGGTCTCCTTGACCCTCCCGCCATTCAAGCAAGTTCGGATGGTATGTCCGTCAATTTCGATCCGCCACTGTTTATTTGTAGTGGGGTTGAGAAAGGTTTTTTCCATTTGGTGAATGCCAATAAGGAAGTATCAAAAATGAATTAAACTTAACGGCTGACAAACAGGTGTTGCTAAAAGAACGCTCATGATTCTCAATCGTGGAATCATGAGCGTTCTTCTTATTTTTTCTGGCCTTCTTTTATAGCCATAGCGATTTTTCGTTTATGATGCTTTATTAAGGCATTTGCTTCTTGATCATTAAGTTTCAATATTCCTTTTGCCTTTCTTGCATAGTCAATAAACGTTTGTTTTTCATCATTACGAGAATAAATACTATATAGTTCTTTTGCTGATATACGCCTGCCTTTAGATGATGTCCAATTACTGAGTCCAATGGTATGAGCTTTTCGACGCATCCTGTAATAATATTTTGTTATTGCACGTGGCCTTATTCTAATGTTTTTGCCATCAAATAGAAATCCTAAGTAATTTATGCTAGATGGCTGATCACCCTCGTAGATTACTTCGTCCTTATAAGTATAGCAAGAAGTCTTTTCCTTTTGTAAATCAATAAGTCCTTTCATTGATTCTACATAGGAAAAAATGTAGCTTGTAAAATCCGCGATTTCGGCATCTCTCTCGTATGGCAAGACAATGATAAAATCGTCTGAATAGCGCATATAAATCCCGCCTTTGCTGGTTACATAACGCTTAATGTCTTTATCAAACTTTATCATGTAAATGTTGGATAGTACAGCGCTAATTGGGGAACCTTGCGGAACGCCCACCCCAGAAATATTCTTTTTTATATCTTTTTTGTTTTTCTGAAATTGTTCTTTAGTCAGCACTGTCTCTTTACTATTGATTTTTTTGCGAACACCTCTTTCTGCAATGTTTTCGCCAGCTGCCTTTACAATGTCTTTCCAGTCCCAGCTTGAAAAACGGGTGATGTTTTTGAAAACAGAAAAGTAATCTTGAGGCAAACGCTCAACACCAAGCACTTCGCACATCATTTTCTTGAGATATTGATGTTCCAAGTTGTCGAAAAAATTAGTAAAATCACCTACTAAAATGAAGCACTGAGGAAAGCTGCGTATTGCATCAAAAGCATCCTTGGCAAAATCAATATTGTTTTTCCCTAAGTTATCTCGATATGCAATTGCAACGTCATCTATGTTATTTTCACAAGCCCAAATATTATACTGGTAGTTCAATAAAAATGCATATCGCTGATATACACACCTATCTAAATGTGAGCAGTAGTATAGCTCTCGTGGCTTTTTAGGTCCTTTCTTTCCATAACGAGAGTTTTTCTTCTCAAAGTGGATAAAAGGATAAAAACTGTGCGTAACTACTTTAGCTCGATCCATTACATATTTTCTAATAGAAGGCATGGATAACGACACGCGCAGGTCAAAATGTGCATAAGGCTTAGTATCATTGTGGTGTTTAACAAAGTCAACCCATGCTTGACATATCTGTTTTGAACTACAATTATGGCAAGATATGGATTGTTGACATTGATTATATTCTTTTTGAGTTTTCATGATTTCCCCCTAAAATGCATCATGCCTGCTAACATGGGGGACAACATCCCTAAGTTAGCAGGCAGGTACATGAACATTATTGTCCTGGGTGCATCTGATAGCGTTCCGTAGTATAATCATACTGGAAAGGAGTATCATGTTCAACGAACCCAACCTAGAATTGGTGGTTCTATGTGTAACGTTACTCATAGAAACATCAATTCGGCCAGACTTGACAGAAATGCTCCGCCCTTACAGCCAAACGTGTAAGGTAATATTATTTTATACCTAAATACGCACAAAGTCAAACTATTCTACGCATTTCAAACTGCATTTACAGGAGTAAGAATGGTACGGTACTTCCAGCAACCCAACCACGCCAGAAACGCCAGTAGTATCGGGCCTTTCTACCCTCTAAATGCGTAGGCACAAACGTCATAATAGCAGCGGGCGCAAGCAAAAATTAGCTTGCGCCCGCTTGGTTACTATACAGTAAATGCGGAGGAAGCCGTCAAGGGAACAGAGCGTTCATCTCGACCCTTGACGGCTTCCTTTGTCTTTGCTATTTCTTGTTTACGATGACTTCCGTGAGCTTTGCCTGCAAGCGGTATTTCATGTATTCATCCACCCGCACATGAGGCAAACCGTCCAGATCGTAGAGTGTCCGGGTACACAGCTTATTCATGTAGCCATCATAATGTCGCAATACACTTTCCACGGCCAGCGAATCACCGGCGTGGGCCGCCTCGATCACAGACAAGGGCAACAGTTCCCGCCCATAGAAAGTTGGCTGCTTCATTTCGCTTTCCTCCCTCCGTCGTCCTCCAATCGTTTCCGCAATTCATTCAGGGCTTTGGTACGGTGCCGTTGAACAGCGCTGCGGGACATTCCCATAAGACGGCCAATGTTGGTGTCTGCCATAGTTGCGACATAATGCAGAATTAAAATTTGCTGCTCTTGCTCCGGCAGGCTGACAAAAGCTCCGGCCACCAGCTCATCCCGGATATGTAGGGCATATCCAAAGGCCGAGAACACAAAGCTGTCGCTGGGGTACTCGTCCCGTGTGGAGAACTTGTCCCATTGAGCCAGGGAAATATCCTCTAAGGATATTTGGTACTTGCGGTATCTCTGCATTTCCCGCAGGTAGTCAATCGCTTCATGGTATAGAACCAGCTTGCAGTAATGGTCGAACTGACAACATTTCACATAATCAGGGGTATATTCTTTCATCTTCTCACCCCCGATCTGCGGGAGAATGAGAAGATAAAGCTGTTTTCACCACTCCTTTCATCTGTAACAATGCGGCGGCTCCAGCCCGCACCGAAGAACCGCAGGAACCGACAAAATTCGCCCGGCAGGCCATAGACCAACCGGGCGAAAATAGAAGTGCTATGAAGTTGATTTATATGGTATAGTACATACTCATGGTCGCCTGTCCCCGACGACGGGGACAGGCTTTTTTTGACGGTGCAAACCTCGTTTTATTTTGTCGAAACGCTCCTTGCTTCATGGCGGTTCCCTCCATAAGCCGTCGATTTCGCCAGAGTCAGGGCGTCGTCATTCTACGTGGGGGCAAAAAGAACGGCGGCCTTGATTTATTCAAAGCCGCCGTAATTTCATAAGGGCATGGGTATGGGCTGCTGAACGACGGCTTTTTTCTTTTGCCGTCGTCCGGCAGATAACATTGCTTCTTTCAATTCAGACACATTTCAGGAAAGACAAATCTTCCATTTGCTTAAATATTATGAAGATTTCCCGCTTTGCTCTATGCTCAACTCACCCTTTTTTAGCCGAAACACCACGTCCGCTTGTTTTGCCAGCTCGTTTGAGTGGGTGACAACTACCACACACTTTTTCATCTGATGTGCGCTTTCTTTCAGGATTTCCGTAATATCCCCAGCCGTGTCCTCGTCCAGATTGCCGGTAGGCTCGTCCGCCAAAATCACCGGGGCCTCACTTGCCAGCGCCCTTGCAATGGCTACACGTTGTTGCTGTCCACCAGAGAGTTTCAGTACGTTCCGTTTTATTTCTTCCTTTGTCAGTCCCAGCCGCTCCAGAAACGGGAGTGCCTGTTTTTTGGAGATCAATCGGACATTCTCTTGCGGGGTCATATAATCAATCAGGTTGTAACTCTGGAAGATAAAGGAAACATTCTTTTTCCTGTGGGCTGCTAATCCGGCCTGTGCAACATCTTTCCCCTCAAATAAGATATTTCCGCTTGTTGGGCTGTCCAGACCGCCTAGCAGGGAAAGGAGGGTTGTTTTGCCGCACCCGGACGGGCCGAGAATGGCATACATCTTTCCGGCCTCCATCTGGGCATCAATCCCTTTCAATACCATCTTCTTTTTGTCATAAGAATATGTCAGGCTACGCAGTTCCAAAATTCCCATAGAGGCACCTCCTATTCACTTTCGGGTACAAATTCATAATCAAAACCATAGTCATTTACTTTATCCGGCACCTCGTAATCTATGATGGGCGCACCGGATTGCTCCTGTGCCTTGTCCTCTTTTGGGGTACACCCTGTAAATAACAGTCCAACAAGAAGGAGGGCAGAAAACATTTTCCATACTTTTTTCATATCGTTACCGCCTCAACTCATTTTTGATAAAATCTCTCGCGGTTTCAGCCGCATGACGGAAATCGAGGAAATCCCGGCAGATACCGTTACAATCACAATTCCAATCAGGAACAAAAGTCCCATTTCCTCAAGCTGTACGCGAACCTGTAATTCGGGAGTTTCTATTTCCTGTTCCCCGATATTGGTTCCGGCTTCCCCACGGGTTCCAGCGGACAGCCCATCTTCCTGCTGCACCTCGGACACAGCCTGCCTGGATTGCAATACGTTTCCCATCTGTCCCGCAATGGCGCTAGCGGAGAAATAGGAAAGAGAAAATGCCAGCACTGCGATCAGCAAAACCTCAGCAATATATTGTCCTAAAATCGACAGCTTGCTTATCCCAACAGAAAGCAGCACACCGGTTTCATGGATTCGGGTTCTGGCCCACATGGTAAGAATGAGTGAGAGGATGACGATACTTACAATCAACGCAACAATTAAAACGGTGGATACCAGTTCGGATAATTGTTCCAGAGAGAACGCGGCATTTTCATAATCCTCATTGTCGATCAGAAATGAAAAACCTTTCCAGTCAACGCCGGCGATTTCCTTTACTGTAGAAATGATTTTCTCCATGTTCTGCGGATCGTCTACCGATACCGTCAGCTCGTTAAATCCCTGAATTGCGGGGCCATTTTCATAGGCCACCAAAGTGGCGAGATCGGTGATAATGAGATTTTGTATTTTATCGTAGGTTGTCACCTGATCGTTGATACCCTCTATTTCCTTTGGGGAAAATAAACCTACAATTTCAATCTCCACACCTCTGTCCGTTTGGATTTTATCACCAATTTTCAGACCGTTTTTTTCTGCCAGGTCTTTGCTGATAAGCCCTTTATTTTCATCGTCCGGCAGGATGTGTCGGCCCTCTGTCAGCGTAAGCTGCCCGGAAGTAAACCGGGTGAGCTCTTCGCTTTTCCATGTACTTAAAATTTTTGAGGATTCACGAAATTCTTCTTCAATGGGGATATTGCCAGTAAACAGTTTCAAAGAGGGGAACGCCGCCAGCCCCTCCACGGTGGCGCTGCACTCCTTGATTCCCTCAATTTCCCGGATTTGCCCTACCAGCTCCGGGCTGATCTGCTGGGTGGAATACATCAGCGTTCCGCCATCCACGCTTTCCACCTTCAAATAGGGGTTGTTTTCCGTGTAGTCAAATCCAATGAGAAAACTCCCGCCGAGGCTCTGCCTCAAATCCTGCTGAGCAGATTTAGAAGCGTTTCCCAGCGATAGAGCGGTCAGTACAAAGGTTGCCATCACCAGCAAAATGACAAAAAGAAGAATACTTTTGCCTCTTTTGCGGACGATGTACAGCCACGCTCGATTCATAAAGTTCATAGAATGGCCTCCATTTCATTAGGATAAGTGTTGCAACACTGATAGGATAGCACCCCAATATGGAACCAGTATGAAACAGAGCATAAAATGAAAAACCTCCCCACAAGGGAGAGGATTTTCAAGATAGGAAAAGGGTAAAACACATTCCTGGCGGATTTTCTGTTGCCTCAAATTGATAGGACAGCCTAAGTGCCTTTGACAGTCTATCTACAATATACAGCCCCAGCCCATTCCCACCGTCTTTTCTGTTTCTAGCAAAGTCCGGGCGATAGAACGGCTCAAATACATGGGCCAGCTTTTCCGGCGGAATAGGCGTACACTCGTTTTCTATTTTTATCTGCTGGGCGGTCAGTACAACAGAGATTTTGTGTCCCGGCTTTGTGTAGGAAACCGCATTGGAGAGCAGGTTAGACAGGATTTTTTCAAGGCTTTTCTTTGACGTGTAGACAAGGCACTTTTCCTGTATGCTTAAAGAAAAGCCAATCTTTTTAGCCGTTGCAATCAATTGATATGGTTCGCAAAGTGCCGGTAAGCTTTCCGACAGGTCAAAGTTTTCCGCGTCCTTTTCCTCCTGCGTAAAATCCAGCCGGGAGGTATCCAGAATTTCTTTTATCATAAAGGAGAGCTGCCCGGTGATTTCCTTGCACTCCAACAGACAGCTATCCCGGTCTTTATATTTCCCAACGCCTAAGATCATGTTTTCCAAAATCGCGTTAAGGGCCGTCACCGGCGTTTTCAACTCATGGGAAGCGGCCCGCAGGAAATCAATTTTTGACTGTTCAGCTTCACGAACTTTCCGCTTTTCTTCTTCCAGATTTTCAATGGTCGAAAGCAGGCTGGCATACAGCATATTCACGCGGGCGGCCAGTTCCCCAATCTCGTCATTTGTGTTCACGATACATTGCGCTGTCTTATCCAGCTTTTCCATCTTTTCTGTTGTTTCAGCGATCTGTTTGATTGGCTTCGTCATTGCCCTGGAAAACAATAAAGAACACCCGGCGGAAATGATGGCACAAAAGAATAAGGACACCGGCAGAGCTTTTCCGATGGCGGATTTTATCAAGATACCAGTATTCACATCACTTTCTATAATGGTCCCCTCTACGAAATGGTTTGTGCTTACCGTCATTTGAGGCGCAAGCACATAGAGGAAGACATGGGCCATCACGGTTACAGACAGCATAACCAGAAAGGTGTATAAGAAAATTTTAGAAAAGAGTTTTAAGTTTCTCATAGTTGTTCCTCATACTTGTAGCCAACACCTTTTACAGTAACAATCCGGTCAAGGCCCAGCTTCTTCCGCAAATTCTTGATATATGTGTCAATGGTGCGGTCTATGATGGGGTAATCATATCCCCACAGCTCGTCCAATATCTGTGACCGCGTAAGCACCAATCCTTTATGCTCCACCAGTAATTTCAACAAGTCGATCTCTTTTGGTGTAAGATCTATCGGCCCATTTTGGCCCGAAGCGATGTAGCCGCCAAAATCCACCGTAATATCACCAATCTGGATTTGATTCAGCTCCGGGCTTTTCCCGCACCGTCGCAACAGGGCAGCCACCCGTTTCCCCAACAGGAGCATGGAAAAGGGCTTGGTGATGTAATCGTCTACTTCT
This sequence comes from Clostridium sp. J1101437_171009_A5, assembly GCF_015547905.1. NCBI lineage: Bacteria > Bacillati > Bacillota > Clostridia > Eubacteriales > Clostridiaceae > Clostridium > Clostridium sp. J1101437_171009_A5. Next base: position 3,893 of record NZ_JADMVY010000022.1, on the reverse strand, counting down.
TCATCAAAGCTGGCCGCCTGGGTAGGCTCGTCGTCAAGGGCGGTAAGCATTAGGACAGGTACACTGCTTTTTTGGCGTAGTTCTTTTAATACCTCTAAGCCGGTTCGTTTCGGCAACATAATATCCAAAATCACTAAATCAACAGATTTTTCCCTCGCAATTTGCAAGCCCTGTTCTCCATCAAAGGCAGACAGGGTGGTATGTCCTGCGGATTTCATATATTCACAGATTGCCTCATTGGTGGCGGTATCGTCCTCCACAATCAATAAATCGGCCATTTTGACACCTCCTTGCATACTCTATTATACCAAAGCAATGTGGAAACAGTATGAAATATTTTGGTTTCTGTTTACGCATTTAGGCGGATGAAAGGCCCGCCATTTCAAGGCTTTTTCCGCATAGTCGGTGGGTAGGCGGGATAGATTATCAAATCCCCACCAGAACCGACTTCTTATTGCGTAGGAAAATTCCCATAAGAAAGCGCTGGGCGCAGGGCCAGCAGGCCGCGTCCGGCGTTTTCTCATGGGCTGCTCAGAATAGCCCAGATCGGTCTGCTTTGAAACTGACGTTTCATGTACTTATCCACCCGTACATGGGGCGAACCGTCCAGATTATAGAGCATCCGGGTACAGAGCTTATTTAGCCATCATAGTAGGATGCTCGTCAATTCCGTAATACAAATTATAAAGTTTAAACAGTCCTAATATAGCAAAATTTTATTAGGTAAAAAGAATTTTGCGGGCAATTTCCGTCCTTGTAAACGTATTATTGGCGAAGCAAAAAACAAGGGTTTGGGAAGTTCCCAACAGGCAAGAATCTCCGCTCCGGCAGCAGGCCGGAAACGGAGATTTCGCGGAAGTGTAGCCACACTTCCTATGCTTGCTCTGTTGTGGCTTCCCCGGAAAGGACGGGAACGGAATGGAACAGAAGCCAAAAGCACAAGAGAACGATTATCTTCCGAAAAGAGGAAATCCGCTGCAAGAAACTATCTGCTACAAGATCGGCGGGACGGTCTTTGAAATCGAAACTTCCTGCGGCGGAACGGAAGCGCTCTATGACAAAATGGTGCGGCTCATCCGCTCAGAAACCATCACAGATGCTGACAAAGACCACAAAGCACGGTATAATAAGGAAAGCAACCTGTTTGTCGGGCGTTCATTACAGGAGGAATGAACCATGACAGCAAACACAAACTATCCCGACAACATCACCGCTTTATACGCCCGCCTGTCCCAAGAGGATGCGCTGGACGGCGAGAGCAACAGCATTGCCAATCATGATGTAATGTATAGAGGGTGGATTACACCAAAAAACATTACATCATGACTGGCGGCTCATTTGTGGCGAATGAAAAGACAGTTATGATAAAGGAGGGATGCCCTCAAACCTACCGTAACTGTCAATCACATTCCCATGAAAGGAGCCTTGTATGGAACTGACTTACAGCAAATGCGGCGACTATCTCGTTCCCGACCTTGTGTTATCGGACACAAAAGAGTACCATATCGGGAAATATGGCCGGTTGCGCCGTGCCTACTTAAAAGAACACCGGCCCATTCTGTATACCGATCTCATTGTCACTGAAAAGTTGTTTCTCCACTTGGAGGAAATCGACATCGCCTGCCGGGAGCGGCTGGAAATTATCGAAAAATTCATGATGCAGCAAGAGGGCGTCACAGAAGCCCTGAAAGCTGCCGACCAGATGGCATGGGTGCGCTCCATGAACTCCATCCACAACAGGGCCGAGGAAATTGTCCTGGCTGAGCTGGTCTACTGTTGAGGGAGGGAACGCAATGATTTTGGAAGCCATGTATAACGGAGAGTTTTATCCCTGTGAAACGGTAGTGCCCACGTCCCCGGAATACCGCAAGGCAGTCCAAACCTGTGCGGCGTTAATGGAGCAGTTATCCCAGCGGCTCAGCAAAGAGGACTATGCGCTGGTGGAGGAACTCCGCGCACAAAACGCTATCGCTCAATGTGAGGAAAGCGAGAGTCATTTCAAGTATGGATTTTCGGCGGGGCTGATTACCCAACAGGAAGCCTATAATCAGCTGAAAGATAAACAGAAATAATAGCAAAAACCACCTGAGCCTCAAACAGTGAAGTGGCTCAGGTGGTTTTCTTAGTCGGTGCTATCGTTTTGAATATGGCTTTTTCGATGCTTCCTTATTCTGAGCGGCTTATCTTGTGAAGATAGCCAAGCGCCAACGATCATCAGACCGAGCGCCGTGAAATAGGTGATGTCTGGAAACTCTCTGAATACTATAAGCGATAATATTGCTGCTATAAATGGTGCAACCGCATAATATGCACTTGTTCGTGCGGCACCCAATAAACGCTGTGCATAAACGTAGAAATAAATGCTCAGTCCATAGGCGACGAACCCAAGAAGCATGACCAACATAATGCTCCCCCAAAATGTGGTTCGCTCTCCAATCGATAAACCGATAATAACAGATCCAATACCTGAAAAAATACCTTTCAGCAAGACGATTTGCAAAGGGTCCCGGGAAGAGATTTTCCGAGTACAGTTATTTTCAAATCCCCAACAGACAGCGGCAAGAAGCACAAATAATGAACCATAAGAGAAGCGCAGACTGGACACATCCTCAAAGGATAATATCCCACAGGATAACGTGACAAATAATATTCCGAGCCACAGTCTTGCGCTGATGTGTTCTTTGAATACCATCAAAGCAATTATAGCTGTTGCCACAATTTCAAAATTATTAAGCAGGGAAACATTGGCCGCAGTTGTAGCGTTCAACCCCAATAATAGAAAGATTGGAGCAGCAATGTCCAAAAGTATCATGGCTATGGTGTATGGTAATTCGGATTTTGTTAATGGCTGTTCTTTTGCTTCCGACTTTCGCACTTTTTTGATAAAAGCAATGACCATCATTCCCACACCCGCACCAATGTAAAGGAATCCGGCCATCAAAGTGGGTGGTACAAATTCAAGCAATAATTTTGAAAACGGAGCATTTATCGCATACAACGCCGCCGCAAGGACTGCAAATGCAATACCTTTCTTCGTATTTTGTTCCATAGTTGCCTCCTTGACATAAGCTGTGCAAAAACATATAATTTATATGTTATCATACAATATGTTCGATTATAGCATAACTAACTTTATGGAAACAATAAATAGAACGGCAGAAATGTATGTTATCGAACTTTTTGCTGGATTTGTACGGGGGAAACACCATGGATAGACGCCAACAAAAAACTAAAGCAGCAATTTTTAACGCCTTTCGCAACTTACTTGAAAAGAAAAGTTTTAGCCACATTACTGTTCAGGAAATCCTTGATCTTGCGAATATTGGAAGAAGCACATTTTATGCTCATTTCCAGACGAAGGATGAACTCCTGAAATATGTTTGTGAAGAATTATTTGGACATATTGTCAGTAGCGCCAAAGAAAAGAGCCATTTACACGGTTTATATTCGGAAAAAGAAACGTCACAATCAATTTTCTGCCATCTCTTATATCACCTTCAAGAGAACGACAGCAACATTTTGGGGCTGCTTTCCTGTGAAAATAGCGACATCTTTCTGCGTTATTTCAAAAACAGCCTCAAAGAGCTGATCCAAATAGAAATCGTTGATCAGAACCAAAGTCAGCTGCATGATATACCCTCGGATTTTCTGGTCAATCATATTTCAGGAAGTTTTGTTGAAATGGTTCTCTGGTGGATTCAAAATAAGCAGAAACAGACTCCAGAAGAATTAGATGGATACTTCCGCGCTGTAATTGAACCAATCTTGAATTCTCCTCATCTATAAAGCCGATGCAAATATTATATGATAGCCCAGAAAGCCCACGCAGCCGGCAAGATAACCGGAGGCGTGGGCTTTCTGTGTATATGGTTATTCTGTCAGATCATCCGAAG
>NZ_JADMVY010000021.1:0-19976 GCF_015547905.1 Clostridium sp. J1101437_171009_A5 | reverse complement strand
CAGATGGGCGACGAGCTCCTGCAGCTGGTGGCCGACGTGGCCAGCGGCAAGCAGACCAAGGCCGAGTCTCTCGGCTACATGGAAATGGCCATTGCCCGCGTGTGCAACTACGTGTAATTCTCAAAAAGATAAAAACGAGCGGACTCCTTTTGGAGTCCGCTCGTTTTGCTTTTTCAAAGGATTTCGAAACGCCCTCATTCCTTATGCTGTTCTTCCCGTATTTGGATCAGATCCCGCAGCGTGGTCGAGAGGATCTCAAAATCAATCGGCTTAGAGATATGGGCATTCATTCCCGCGTCTACCGTGGCTGCAATATCCTCCGCAAAGGCGTTCGCAGTCACTGCAAGGATGGGGACCTCCAGCGCATCGGGACGGTCCAGACTGCGAATCATCCTGGCCGCCTCACAGCCCCCCATCTCCGGCATCTGCATATCCATCAGGATTGCATCAAAGCCAAAGGGCGGGGAGTTCCGGAAACATTCCACAGCTTCTCTGCCGTTCCATGCCTGCGTCACAGACATATCATGCATGTGCAAAAGCTCGGTGGCAATCTCCATATTGATGGCATTGTCCTCCGCCAGGAGAATGTGTTTTCCCTGCAGCCCGTCTGCTGTCCCGGCCGAATGGGATGCTTTCTTCTCCGCCACCTCAGGCTCCTCCTGGGCGACTTCCAGCGGAAGGGTCACCGTGAACGTAGTGCCCTCTCCCAGGGCGCTCTCAACCACGATTTCGCCCCCCATTTGCGATACCAGGCTCTTGACAATGGGCATTCCAAGGCCCGTCCCCAGTACGTGCTTGGCCCCAAAGTGGGTCTCCCGTTCATAGGGAATATAGATCCGCTCCAAAAACTCTTTGGACATACCGGCTCCGGTATCGGAGACCCTGATTTGGTACTTGGCATGTTTCTGGTGATCGATCTGCCGCACGGAAACCGAGATGGAATCTCCTTCCCCGCTGAATTTGAACGCGTTGGACAGCAAGTTATTCAAAATCTGTCCAACCCGGAAGGAGTCCCCATAGACCTGTTCTTCTCTCAGATCGATGGCGATCTCAAACTTCTTTTTCTCCTTCTCGGCCTGCGGACGGAATACCTCCGCACAGCCCGCAACACAGGTGCGCAGATTGAAGCTGTGCCGGTCCAGCGTCATTCTGCCCTGCTCCATCCGGGACAATTCCAAAATATCATTGATCAGTCCCAAAAGCTGACGGCTGGAGGTCTCGATCTTATCCAGATAATCCTGGATCCGCTCCGCGTCCTTCACATACTTCCCGGCCAATTCGGTCAGACCCAGAATCGCATTCAGAGGCGTGCGCATTTCATGGGAGACCGAGGAAAAGAAGTTCTTCTGCGACTGCTCGCTTTTGCGGGCTGCCTCCAAAGAATCCTGGAGCAGCTGCATCTGCTGAAGCTGCCGCTGCTTCTCTGCATCGATCTCCCGGAAGCAGAGCACCACCTCGCCCCGGTTCAGGGACTCATCAAAGAGCATCTGTACCTGGACCCAGCGCAGCTCCTGATCAAAGACCCGCCGGAAATCTCCTCCGAAATTCCGGACACGCCGCAGCATCAGACTCCGGATATTTTCAATGGAAAAGCTGTCCTGAAATTCCTGATAGGTCCCGCTCTCAATCACCGAGCTGAGCTGATGCAGCAGATCGGTATAGGCCCCCTGCTGAGGCAGGCATCCCCGGATATAATCCGAGCCCTTGATCATGTCATAGGTCTCCTGCTCCACATTGACCCGGTAGATGGCATAGTAGGAGTTTCCCAGTACCCGCACCGTCTCGTTGGTCCGTTCGATTCGGCGGTTGAGCACATACTCCCGCGCGCTCATTCCCACGACAATGAGCAGCAGCACGATGAGCAGCAGCAAAAACCAGATCGTAAAGGTCTGAAGATCGCCCAAAATCGTACTGAAGGGAACCGTAATGATGGACATCCATCCATTGGGCGCCGTGGTATAGTAGGCGCCCCGCTTGGCCCCCTGAACGTCATAGATAAAATCCTCGGGATCGGCCATCTCTCCGGCCTGGATCTGGTCAAAGAGTCGTTTGATATACTCCTGCATCTCCTCAGAGTCGCTGGGCATCTCGGTATGCGCATACAAAAGGGTACCCTTGGTATCGCACAGATAGTAGGAGCTTCCCTCCGGAAGATTCTGCGGATTCACCGCTACCTGAAAATTTTCCGGGAAAATATCAAAGGCCATCACATCGTTGGAATTGCTGCACTTTTTGGCAATGGTAATGACCGAACGCCCGGTAATGGCGTCCATATATGCATCAGTAAAGGCAATCGCTCCATCGGCTGCAATGGCTTTTTGATACCACTCGGTCTGATTTACATCATACGTCTCGTCGCCTTCCCAGTAATTGGCCGCAATGATCTCTCCATCGACCACCGCATAGGGATCGATCACCGCCGTCCCAAACATATTTCGGACCGTATCAAAAAAGCCGCTCATCCAGTGCTGTACGCTCTCATGGGAGGCATTCTCCTGAAGCTGCTGGTCCAAATACTCCGTCCCAAATTCCATCAGCATTTCAAAAACGGTGATGTTGCGCTCCTCCTCCACCGAGTAGCTCTGCGCCAAAGACTGCCCTACATTTTGGGAGTTTTCCAGCAGGGTATCCTGCAGCAGCGTCAATCCCAGCACGGCTGATACCGCAAACGCTGTCACCACCAACAGATTAAAACGCATCTGCTTCCAGATGGACTTTGGTCCGTTGCTATGAACGGATTTTCCACCATTTCGCTTCATGCTATCGCTCCTTCGTGCTCTGCCCCTTTTTCGGCCACAGAGCTTCTTTTCTATTGTACTTGCTGTGGAAAACGATGTCAACGACCGCTTGTTTTGCCATTTTCTCTTCCAGGCGATTCTGCTCTGCCAGCGCACTTCTGAGCCGGGTCACCGCTCGGTCTCTTCCCGGCGGCGCAGTCCGGGCGTGAAGTTTTTCCCTCCAAAATATGTATTTCTATACTCGCGAGTATTGCTTTTTTTAAACCAGTCAGTTATGATTATGGAACAGAGATTTCAACCAATGCGGATATTTCTGAAAAAAGGCAAAGTGAGGGATCCTATGAATATCGCGACACAGACCTGTACGGAATTTCTGGAGGCGCTGGCCTCCAAGGCCCCGGTTCCGGGCGGCGGCGGCGCGTCCGCCCTGGTAGGCGCCGTCGGCGTGGCTCTGGGCAATATGGTGGGGAATCTCACCGTCGGAAAGAAGAAATACGCCGATGTACAAGACGATATCATCGCGCTGGATCAGCGCTCGGAGGTTCTGCGCCAGAAACTGGTGGATCTGGTAGCCGCCGACGCCGAGGTCTTCGAACCCCTCTCCCGCGCCTATGGCCTGCCTAAGGACACGGAGCAGCAGCGCGCCTATAAGGAGCAGGTCATGGAACAGGCCCTGAACACCGCCTGCTCCGTCCCCATGGAGATCATGAGCGCCCTGTGCGAGGCCATCGAGCTGCACCGGGACTATGCCCGCATGGGCTCTGCCATTGCCATCTCTGATGTGGGCGTGGGCGTTCTCTTCTGCAAGGCGGCCCTCCAGGGCGCCAGTCTGAACGTTTTCATCAACACCAAGTCCATGGCGGATCGGGAGAAGGCCCGGGCACTGGAAGAGAAAGCCGAGGCCATGCTCTCCAAATATGTCCCCCTGGCGGACGAGATCTACACACAGGTGCTGGGCCGTCTGCGCTGAGCGCAGCCGCACACTGAAAAAGGAAAGGTGATGTACATGTCTACCATTCTCTCCGGCAAAGAGGTTGCCGCCGCCCTGACCGATGCGCTGGTCCAGCGTACCCAGGCCCTGAAAGACCGCGGGATCTCTCCCACGCTGGCCATTGTCCGGGTCGGAGAGCGGGAAGATGATCTGAGCTATGAGCGCGGCGCCACCAAGCGCTGTGAAAAGATCGGCGTGGCCGTGCGCTCCTTTGTCCTCCCCGCCGACGCCTCTCAGGAGGAGCTGCTCCAGGTCATCGATCAGGTCAACCAGGACCCGGAGATCCACGGCTGTCTGCTCTTCCGCCCGCTGCCCAAGCATATGGATGACGAGACGGTGCGCCGCGCCCTCGCTCCGGAAAAGGACGTGGACGGAATCACCGACGGCTCTCTGGCCGGTGTATTCGCCGGTGTGAAGCGGGGCTTCCCCCCCTGTACCGCCCAGGCCTGCATGGAGATCCTGGCCCATTACGGCTATGATCTCACCGGCAAGCGGGTCACGGTGGTGGGCCGCAGCCTGGTCGTCGGTAAGCCCGTGGCCATGATGCTGCTCCAGAAAAACGCCACGGTCACCCTCTGCCACACCCGCACGGTGGATATGCCCGCAGTCTGCCGGGAGGCCGAGATCCTGGTGGTTGCCGCCGGCAAGGCCGGCGTGGTGGATGCCTCCTATGTCTCCCCCGGCCAGGTCGTGGTGGACGTGGGCATCAACGTCAACGCCGAGGGCAAGCTCTGCGGCGATGTGGCCTTTGACGCGGTGGAGCCGGTGGTGGACGCCATCACTCCGGTTCCGGGCGGCGTCGGGTCGGTCACCACCTGTGTTCTGGTGGGCCATGTGGTGGAGGCGGCCGAGCGCACCTGCGGCATGGCGTAAACCGCGCTGCACACAGCTGTTTTTCCGCACGCTTCTGCACGGAAAAAAGCGCTCAGCCAGATCAAATTATGCTATAATGAAGGGGCCGGCAGAGTGCCGGTCCCTTTATCTGTTCAAAGGAAGTGTATCTATGGAAATGTCCCGTATCTCCCGTGTCACGGCGGAGATGAAAGCCGCCGGACTCTCCCAGATCCTCATTACCGCCACCACATCGGTCTACTACCTCACCGGCTTCTGGGTGGAGCCCCACGAGCGTCTGCTGGCTCTCTACCTGGACGCAGAGGGAAAGGCCGTCCTGTACGGCAATGAGATCTTCGGTCTCCCCTCCACACCGGAGCTGCCGGTGGTCACCCACAAAGACGGGGAGGACCCGGTGGCCGATCTGGCCCGCGCAGTCCAGCCCGGGACCCTGGGTGTGGACAAGTTCTGGTACAGCAAATTTCTCATTGGCCTGATGGAGCACCGCCCCGATGTGCGTCCCGTCCACGGTTCCATGCCGGTGGACCTGTGCCGCAAATTGAAGGATGAGGCCGAGCGCGCCGCCATGCGCCACAGCTCGGCCATGAACGACCAGGTGGTGGCCGCTGCCATCGGCGCCATCCGTCCCGGCGTGCGGGAAAATGAGCTTGCCGCGCTGGTCAACCGGGAATTTGTGGCCCGTGGGGCCGACTGTGAGGGCAGACAGCTGGTCTGCTTCGGCGCCAATGGTGCAGACCCCCACCACAGCGGCGATTCCACCGTGCTTCAGCCCGGGGACAGTGTGATCTTTGACATCTTTACCCCCATCTCCCGCTACTGGTGCGACATGACCCGTACCGTCTTCTACCAGACCGTCAGCGACAAGCAGCGGGAGGTCTATGAGCTGGTCCGCCAGGCCAACGAGGCAGCCGAGGCCATGGTCCGCCCCGGCGTCCTCCTCTCCGATCTGGACCGCTGCGCCCGGGACATCATCACCAAGGGCGGATACGGTCCCTATTTCACCCACCGTCTGGGCCACGGCTGCGGTCTCGACTGCCACGAGCCCCCGGACGTGAGCGGCGTCTCGGACACTCCCCTGGAGCCCGGCATGGTCTTTTCCGTGGAGCCGGGCATCTATCTTCCCGGGGAATTTGGCGTACGCATTGAGGATCTGGTGCTGGTGACGGAGGACGGCTGCGAAGTGCTCAACCACTATCCCAAGGATCTGCAAGTGGTGGGATAAGCCGCTTTTGCAAAAACGGATGGTATATCTTTCAAGAAGATATACCATCCGTTTTTATTTTAGGCTCTATGGACGTTTCCCCAAGCCGTGAAGCCAGGTCTCCGCCAGATCCATCCAACTGGCACACTCGATCTGGAGGCCCCGGTTATCCCGCCCGGCGGTGAGGGGTCCGGCGGTCCCGATGCCGTGCCGTCCCACCGGGTAGAGGTGAAATTCCGTGGAGATCTTATGGGCGCGCAGCGCCTGGACAAAGAGGAGGGAATTTTCCACCGGCACGCTCTCATCGGTGAAGGTGTGCCAGAGAAAGACCGGCGGCACATCGTCGTTCACCTGTTTTTCCAGGGAGAGGAAATCCCGCAGCTCCTCCTCCCGCTCGGCCAGCAGGTTCTCCGCGCTCCCCCGGTGACCAAATTGTCCCATGGTAATGACCGGATAGCTCAGCATCAGGCCGTTGGGACGGCGCAGCTCCGGCGGGGTGCCCAGCGCCTGGGTGAGGAAGTCGGCCTTCCAGAACACCCCCAGACAGGCGGCCAGGTGCCCCCCTGCCGAGGAGCCTTGCACCACGATGCGCTGCGGGTCCACATACCACTCCGCCGCATGACGGCGGATGAGAGATACGGCGTTTGCCAGCTGCAAAAGGGCAGTGGGAAAGCGTGCCGGTGCCACGGAGTAGCGCAGCACCGCCGCATGGGCCCCCATGGTCATACACTTGAGCGCAATGGCCTCCCCCTCCCGGTCGGAGGTCATGGCATATCCGCCCCCGGGACAGATCACCACCATGGGCCGGAGCAGCCCGTCGTCCAACTCCTCCGAATTGTCCCACAGATAGAGGGACAGCTTTGCCGTGGGGCCTCCCGCCCCAGCCGGGATCTCATGGATCTGATAATTCATGGGTCTCTCGCTCCTTTTTGGGTTTCACAGTTACCAGACGAAAGCCGTCAGAACAGGCTGATCTGACCGCTCTCATATTCTCTGGGGCGTCCCTGGGCCTCCTCCCGCTCCACCAGCGCGGAGGGAAGCTCCGCCAGGAAGGGAGAGGGCTCCTCCCCCGAGGTGAGCAGGATCAGCTCCTCTTTGGCCCGGGTCATCCCCACGTAGAAGAGGCGCCGCTCCTCGCCGCCGTCCACCGGATGGCGCTCTGATTCCAGCGGCAGCACGCCCTTGCGCACTCCACAGAGAAAGACCACCGGGAATTCCAGTCCCTTGGCGGCGTGGAGGGTCATCAGCGTCACTGCCCCCGCGTCATATTCGCCGGAGCGCCGCCACAGGTCCCCCTCGCCTCCCAGAGCGACCCCTTCCAGCAGTCCGGGCATGGTCTTATAGAAGGAGGCCATGCCCATCAGCTTCTCCAGGGCGTCGGAGCCGGTGCAGCCCGCTGCCCCGGCCCAGCGCTCCAGCAGCCGCCAGGGGCGCTCCCAGTCGGCCTGCTGGCCAAAGAAGGCGGTCAGCTCCAGCCAGGGGCGCAGGATGGTCAGCTCCCCATAGTCCTGCTCCACCGCCTTGACCCGCTGGGCCGCATCCCCCTCGGTGACGGCCCAGGTGTGGGACACCGCCCGGACCAGGTCCGCCGGAACGTTCCAGATCAGACGCAGTGCCGCCTCCAGCGCCAGCGTATCCGTCGCTTCCAGCAGCACCCGGAAAAAGCACAGCGCGCCCCGCACCGTGTCGTCGTGGAGGAAGTCATCCCGCCCGGCGACCCGGCAGGGGATCCCCTCTCGCCGCAGACACTGCTCCAGCACCCCGGCCTGATGGCGGGTGCGATAGCAGACCGCCAGATCGGAAAAGCTCCAGTTCCGCCCCCGGTCCTGGTGGCGGCGGGCATCCAGCAGATCGATCCCTCCCACCAGGCGGTTGATCTCCCGGGCCACAAAGACGGCCTCGGCCCGGTCGCTTCCGGTATGCACCAGGCGCACCTTTGCCCCACTGTGCCCGGCGGCATGGAGGACACGCTCCTCACCCCCGTTGTGCCGGATGACCGCCAGGGCACATTCCAGGATCTCCGGCGTGGAGCGGTAGTTCTCCGTCAAATGGATGGTGCGCAGCTGAGGGTTATCCTCCGCCAGCCGGGAAAAGCAGGCCGGATCGGAACCCCGGAAGGCGTAGATGGACTGGTCCGGGTCCCCGATCACAAAGAGGCTGCGGCCCAGACGGTTCCACGCCCGGAGCAGGCGGTACTGCATGGGGTTGCAGTCCTGAAATTCATCCACCAGCAGGTGGCGGAACTTGCGCGCGTCGCTCCGGCTCTTTCCCTCCCACTCCTCCAGCGTCTGCAGGAGCAGGTCGTCATAGTCCATCATCCCCCGCTCGGCCAGACGGCGGTCGTAAAAGGCACATGCCTGCTCCAGCTCCCCGTCTCCCGGCTCTTCCATGCCGTTTTTCCGGCGGGAGACCGCCTGGAGCAGCCGCTTGGGCGGCAGGGACATGCCGAGGGCGCGCAGGACCTGTCCCGCCAGCTCCAGGGCCTCATACTCGCCCACCAGCCCCACCGGCTCTTCCCGGGAGAGCAGGTGGAGTGCGATGGAGTGGAAGGTACCGATGGTCATGCCGCTCATGAGCCGCCGGTCTCCCAGCGCCTGCTCCAGCCGCTCCCGCAGCTCGGCCGCCGCCTTGTTGGTAAAGGTCACCGCCGCGATCTCTGAGGGGCGCTCCCCCTGTTCCAGCAGCCACAGAATCCGGGAGACCAGGGTCTTGGTCTTTCCGGTGCCCGGCCCGGCCACCACAGCTACCGCCCGTTCACCGGCACATACGGCACTCTGCTGAGCGGCATTGAGGGCTTCCGGCCGGGGCGCCTGCGGCTCTTCCGCCGGGAGCGGTTTTTCCACCGTATGCTTTTCCCGGGTGGAAACACTCCTCTTTTTGGCCTTTGGAACGTCGCAGCCAAAGAGGCTCACCTGCCCGCTGAAGGCCTCCTTCTCCTGCTCGGTGAGGAGGGTCATCCTGCCATACTCCCCGTCAAAGCCGGGCTGCCACAGGGCCTTTCCCGCCCGCAGGCGGCGGATGCCCTCGGCCACGCAGGGGCCAGCCACCGCCGCAATGTCCTCGATGGGCACCTCCCGCAGGATGTGGAACTCCGGCCCCAGTTTTTGCAGCATCTCCTCATAGCGCAGCTGGTTGCGCTTGCACTCCGGAGCGCCGCCCAGTGTGGCGGAGAGAACCTCCGGCAGCGGTGCCAACCGCTCATAGACCGGCGCTCTGGGGCGCACATACCCCTCCGGCCGGTCGGCCAGCTGCTCCACCCGGTGGAGCACGCCGGTGGTCAGCCGTTTGCCGCAGACCGGGCAGACCCCGCCCACCGCCTCGGCCTCCTGGGGAGAGAGGCACTGTTTGCAGTTGCGGTGGCCGTCGTAGTGGTACTTTCCCTCCTCCGGAAAGAACTCCACTGTCCCCTTCAATCCCCGCCCGGTCCGCAGAGCCTTTTCCAGTGCGGCGTAGGAATAGGGGATCTCCAGGAGGTTTGCCTCCCGCCCCAGCTTGGAAGGCGAGTGGGCATCCGAGTTGGAGACCAGGTGGAAGCGGTCCAGGGCCGACCAGCGCCAGTTCATGGGCGGATCGGAGGAGAGGCCGGTCTCCAGCGCATGGATACGGGGGGTCAGGTCCTCAAAGCACTCCTCAATGGTATCAAAGCCGGAAAAGGCGCCGAACAGGGAAAAGTGCGGCGTCCAGATGTGGGCGGGAATAAAAATGGCGTTGGGGGCGGCCTCCAGCGTGATCTCCAGCAGGTCCCGGCAGTCCAGTCCCAGGATGGGACGCCCGTCTGAGTGCAGGTTGCCGATGGCCTCCAGCCGCCGGGAGAGGACCTCCGCCCGCTCCAGGTCGGGCAGCACGATCAGGCTGTGCACCTTGCGCACCGCACCGTTTTTCTTGTAGATGGTGCTGATCTCCCCGCTGACCACAAAGCGAGGGGCCTCCTCCACCGGGAGGGCGCCCGGGCGGATCGCCTCCTCTTTCAGGGTATAGAGCCCCTCCTCCGCGGGAACCAGCTGTTCCGTCAGCTCGGCCCGCCAGGCCGGGTGGGTAAAATCCCCGGTTCCCACCAGATGGATGCCCTTGCGTCTGGCCCAGAAATCCAGTGCCGCGGGCACGCAGTCCCGGCTGGTCGCTCTGGAATATTTGGAATGGATGTGCAGGTCCGCAATCCGCATATCATCTTCCCCTCTTTCTCCGGCCGGAGCGCCTTTTCCGCCCCGGTTTCCTGTCGTTTGTTCCATGATAGTACGTTTTCCGCTTCTGTGCAAGGCCTTGTCTTTCCCGCCGGAGGGTTTTATAATGTCCATACCGAGACAAAACACAGGAGGCAATTTGGCATGAAACTATCCGTACTCTATTTTTCCCGCTCCGGACATACCCGTGACATGGCCGAGGAGATCGTATCCGGCATGAACAGCGTGGAAGGCGCCCAGGCCCGGGCCTTTTCCCTGGACGCCATCGACGAAGATTTCCTCCGGGAGAGCTCCTGCGTGGTGCTGGGCACCCCCTCCTATCTGGCCTGCATGGCCGGTCAGGTCAAGACCTGGCTGGACACCGAGAGCGGCAAATACGGCCTGGCCGGCAAACTGGGCGGCGCCTTTGCCACGGCGGACTATGTCCACGGCGGCGGCGACATGGCGGTGCAGGGCATCCTGACCCACTTCATGGTGCGGGGCATGCTGGTCTATTCGGGCGGCGGCTCCTGGGGCAAGCCCTACATCCATCTGGGCCCGGTTGCCATCAGCGACGATCTGGCCAAATACGCCCCCACCTTCCGGGCCTACGGCACGCGTATGGCCTCCAAGGCGCTGGAGCTCTTTGGCGCCTGATTTCCTTTCCATATACAAATACGCCCGCACAGCCCCGGTTCGAGCTGTGCGGGCGTATTTTTTGTCTTGGGAACAGATTTCTTTCCTCTCTACCCTTCTCCGGGCGGCGTGACCACCCATTTGATGCATCCGCTCTCCGGATCAGAAAAGACCCGGTATCCCTCCTCGATCCGGTCCAGTCCGCCCCGGTGGGTAATGAGAAAATCGGTGCGCAGACGGCCGGCGGCCAGCAGATCCATCAGGCGCTGCCCATGGCGGGCGTCCACCCCGCCGGTCTTGAAGATCAGATTCTTCCCGTACATCTCGGGCAGCGGCAGGACCTGGTTCTGCTCGTACATGGCCACTACGGCCACGATTCCGTTGGGGCGGGCGATCTGCCAGGCGGTCTGGAAGGTGTCCGCTCCCCCGGCGCACTCGATCACACCGTCCGCACCGCGGCCCTCGGTCCGCGCCAGAATTTCACCGCTCTCCCCAGGCGCCAGGACCACATCGGCCAGGCCCTCTGCCCTGGCCAGCTCCCGCCGCTCCTTGCGGGGCTCGATGGCGATGACCTGTCCCGCGCCCAGCAGACGGGCGCACTCCATGGCGCACAGGCCCACCGGTCCAGCGCCCAGCACGGCCACCGTGTCCCCGGTCTGGATCTCGCACAGCTCCGCGCCAAAATACCCGCTGGCCAGAATATCCCCCAGAAAGAGCGCATCCTCATCGCTCACATGGTCTGGGATGGGGGTGAGGCCCGTATCTGCAAAGGGGACCCGGACATACTCCGCCTGACAGCCGTCGGTGCGGCAGCCCAGCTCCCAGCCACCCCGGGTGCAGTTGTTCACGTAGCCCCGGCGGCAGAACCAGCACTCCCCGCAGAAGGTCTCACAGCAGGCGGCCACCCGCTCTCCCACGTGGAGCCGGCCCTTCAGCGCCTCTCCTACGGCGACGATCTCCCCCACGAACTCGTGCCCCAGAACGATCCCGGGCACGGCCCGGGGCACCGCGCCATGGGCAATGTGCAGATCACTGGTGCAGATGGTGGAGCGGGTCACCCGCACCACCGCGTCTCGGGGGTCACAGATCCGTGGAATCGGGCGGCGTTCCAATCCAATGTCCCCTACGCCCCGGTATACCATGGCCAACATGGTCTCCATCCCATACACGCCCCTTTCTTTTTTCCCAGTGTAGCACAGTTTCCGGTCTGAGACAATCCGTCCCCCGCATAGAGTATCTCAGACGGAGTTTGGAAAGGAGGTCTCTCGATGGCATCACCCACCTGTTGGGTCGGTCTGCGCTGGAATCCGCCTCCCGTACCGCCCGCCCCGGTCCATTCCGGCGTTCCAAGCACGCCGAAGAAATAGAGAAACCCACAGAGGGGGACGCCAGGTGGCGTCCCCCTCTGTGGGTTGTTTGGAGAAAAGTAGGAGAAAGGTATTATCTTGTACTTATTTGGCGGAAGGATGGGCGTCATGACAGTGCCCGGAGCATCCTCCGCAGCTTCCGCCGCAGGAGCAGCCGCCCTTCTTTTTTTCCTTCCAGGTACACCGGACGGCAAACGCGACCACCGCCAGAACGACCAGGCCGATCAGAATGGTTGAGAGATAGGGCATGGATACGCCCTCCTTTCCTGTATTGTTAGAGATTCATGATGCGCTTACCGCGTCCACAGCCCGCAGGCGGCTGCTCTCGCCCTGGTATCCCTTCCGGAAGAGCAGATACACCATGCCCGCCAGAACGGCAAAGGCCACAACGGTCCAGGCGCTGAACTGGCCCTGGGCCAGCAGGCCGAACTGATAGACCATCAGGGAGACCAGATAGGCAAAGCCGCACATATAGCCGATGGCTGCCACCGTCCACTTGGGGCTGTTCATCTCCCGCTTGATGGCGCCCATGGCGGCAAAGCAGGGGGCGCAGAGCAGGTTAAAGATCATAAAGCTGTATGCAGTCAGACCGGTAAACTGTGTTCCCACAGCCGCCAGCAGTTCGGAGGATTCCTCGGTCACCTCCGCGCCCAGGCCAAAGAGGACACCGAAGGTAGAGACCACATTCTCTTTTGCGATCAAACCGGTGACGGTGGCCACGGTGGCCTGCCAGGTACCAAAACCGATGGGAGCAAAGATGGGAGCCACCACGCCGCCCACCGCGGCCAGCAGGGAGGTGTTGTTGTCCTCCACCATCTGGAACTGTCCGTCCACCACGCCAAAGCCCTGGAAGAACCAGAGGACGATGGAGGAGAGCAGGATCACCGTGCCTGCCCGCTTGATAAAGGACCAGCCGCGCTCCCAGGTGCCCCGGAGGATATTGGCCGCCTTGGGGATGTGGTAGGCCGGCAGCTCCATCACAAAGGGAGCGGGATCCCCGGCAAAAATCCGGGTCTTTTTCAGGATTACGCCCGAAGTGACCACCGCGGCCACACCGATGAAGTAGGCGGAGACCGCCACCCAGCTGGAACCACCGAAAATGGCCCCGGCAAAGAGTCCGATGATGGGCATCTTCGCCCCGCAGGGGATAAAGCCTGTGGTCATGACCGTCAGCTTCCGATCCCGGTCCTGCTCAATGGTACGGGAGGCCATGATTCCGGGCACGCCGCATCCGGTGGCCACCAGCATGGGGATAAAGCTCTTGCCGGAGAGGCCAAACCGGCGGAAGATCCGGTCCATAATGAAGGCGATCCGCGCCATGTAGCCCACATCCTCCAGGATGCACAGCAGCAGGAACAGCACCAGCATCTGGGGGACAAAGCCCAGCACCGCGCCCACGCCGGCCACGATGCCGTCTACGATCAGTCCCTGGAGCCAGGGCGCGCAGCCCACGCTCTCCAGGAAGCCGTTGAGGGCGTCCGGGACCCATGCCCCGAACAGCACGTCGTTGGTCCATCCAGTGGCCATGCTGCCGATGGAGAAGGGCAGATTTCCCATGGAAATGGCATAGACCAGATACATGACTGCCGCAAAAATGGGCAGCGCCAAAATACGGTTGGTCACAATGCGGTCGATTTTGTCCGAGGCCGACATGCCCCGGCGGCTCTTCTTCACGCATCCGCTCACCACACGGGCAATATACTCATAGCGCTCGTTGGTGATGATGGATTCGCTGTCGTCGTCCAGCTCTGTCTCCACCGCCTGGATGATTCCATCCAGACGGCTTTTGAGATCCTCTCCCATCTGGAAGCGCTCCAGGACCTTCTCGTCCCGCTCAAAGAACTTGACCGCATACCAGCGCAGGCTCTCACCGGGTACCACGCCGCCGATCAGATCCATGATCTCTTTCAGCGCCTGCTCCACGCGGCTGGAGAAGGTGTGGCCCGGCTGGGTACTCTGCCCGGTCCGCACCAGGTTGGCCGCCTCCTGTGCGGCGGCCACACAGCCCTCGCCCTTGACCGCGGAGGTCTCCACCACCGGACAGCCCAGTGCCTGGCTCAGCTTCCGGACATCGATCTGATCCCCGTTGCGCCGCACAATATCCATCATATTCAGCGCAACCACGACGGGAATCCCCATTTCGGTCAGCTGCGTGGTCAGATAGAGATTGCGTTCGATATTGGAGGCGTCCACCAGATTCAAAATGGCGTCCGGCCGCTCCTCCATCAGATAATTCCGGGAAACCACTTCCTCCAGCGTATAGGGGGAGAGAGAATAGATGCCCGGCAGATCGGTAATGGTCACATCCTTGCTGCCTTTCAGCTTTCCCTCTTTCTTTTCCACCGTGACACCGGGCCAGTTTCCCACAAATTGTGCCGCGCCGGTCAGGGCATTGAACATGGTAGTCTTGCCGCAGTTTGGATTTCCGGCAAGTGCGATTCTGATTGGCATGGATATCCCTCCTCTTTGCGGAGCCCTCTCTGCTCCGCCTCATCCAACACGAAAGAATCTTTTGTCTTTTAGTTACTCTAAGCTAACCAAAGGACAAAAAACTCACTCCACCAGGATGTTTTCCGCATCCCCTTTGCGAATCGACAGTTCATAGCCCCGGACGGTGATCTCCACCGGATCGCCCAGAGGGGCTACCTTCCGCACAAACACAGAGGTCCCCTTGGTGATGCCCATATCCATGATCCGGCGGCGCAGCGCGCCTTCTCCCAGGATCTTGGTCACCGTGACCGTCTCACCGCATTTGACCGTTCGCAATGTTGCCATCGTTCTTCCTCCTTCCAACACACACACCGTCTGATACCGCCTTCTTATCCGACCAGGATTCGCTTGGCCATGGTTTTATCCAGTGCAACACGCGTATCTTTCACATGGACGATCAGATTTCCGCCGATCTGTGAAATGACCGTGACCGGGCTCCCCTCCACAAAGCCGAGGCTCCCCAAAAAACGGCGCACTTCGTCTTTTCCGCTGATCTTTCGGATGGTATTTTCCACACCTGCCTGCGCCATCGTTAACGGCATAGACATAACACCCCTATCCTTCCGCAAGTTAGAATAAGCTAACTATTTTCAGGAATAACAGGGAGTTAGCATTTTCTAACTCCCTTGTAACGGCGTTAGTTTACCATTGCTAACCACTTTTGTCAATGGATTTTTGGAAAAAATCTCGTCTCTTGTATCAATCTGCTTTTTATGATAAAATGAAAAGAACTTTCCGGTTTTGATTTGTACACTTCACAGGTCTTTCCGGCGAAGAGGAGGCACCTTCATGAAAATCCAGGAATCGGCCGAAAATTATCTGGAAACCATTCTGATGCTGAAAGAAGAGCGCGGCATGGTCCGCTCCATTGACATTGTCCGCCACATGAATTTTTCCAAACCCAGCGTCAGCCGCGCTATGAGTCTGCTGCGCGAAAACGGATATATCTCCATGGACAAAGAGGGCTTTATTGAGCTGACCGACCAGGGCCGTGCCATTGCCAGCACCATCTATGAGCGGCACCAGCTTCTCACCGAGTGGTTGACGCGGCTGGGCGTCAGTCCGGAGACTGCGGCGGCAGATGCCTGCCGCATCGAGCACGATCTGAGCGCTGAGACCTTTCAGAAAATTAAAGAGCACATTCAGCGGGCCGGGGATTGATTTCCCCGGCTTTTTCCTGTATACTGGATACTCAAAAGTTAGCATAAACTAACATTTAGGAGGATATTACATGTTAGGAGCACTTTCCTGGGCTGCTGCCGGCACAGGTTTTACCTTTTTGATGACGTCACTTGGGGCGGCATTGGTCTTTCTCTTTCGGGGACGCAGCTCTGCCACGGCGCAGAAGCTGTTCTTGGGGTTTGCGGCGGGCGTTATGATTGCTGCCTCTGTCTGGTCCCTGCTCATCCCCGCGATCGAAGAGGCAGAGGCGGCCGGGATCCCCGGATACCTGCCCGCTGCGGGCGGTTTTCTGTTGGGCGCCCTGTTTCTCCTCGTGCTGGACGGCCTGCTTCCCCACCTCCATCCAGATGCCAAACAGCCGGAGGGAATCACAAGCAGTCTGAAGCGGACCACACTTCTTGTCTTTGCCGTAACCCTGCACAACATTCCGGAGGGGATGGCCGTCGGCCTCTCCTTTGCCCTGGCTGCGCAGCACGGCGGGGAGGGGGCGCTGTATACCTCTGCTATGGCCCTGGCCATCGGAATCGGAATCCAAAACTTCCCCGAGGGTGCAGCCATCTCCATTCCCCTGCGGGAGGAGGGAATGCCCCGCTGGAAGGCCTTTCTCTGCGGCAGCCTCTCCGGCATTGTGGAGCCCATCTTTGGTATCCTGACCGTACTGATTGCCCCCCAGATCGGCCCTCTGATGCCCTGGCTCCTCTCCTTTGCCGCGGGTGCCATGGTCTATGTGGTGGTGGAGGAGCTGATTCCGGAGGCCCACCTGGGCGAGCACTCCAATCTGGGAACCTTCGGCGTGCTGGGCGGCTTTCTGGTCATGATGATTTTGGACGTTGCCCTGGGCTGATTTTCTTTTCCCCACTCCACAGAAGCATAGAAAAAAGAGCAGCAAATTTGCTGCTCTTTTTTTGTGTCTGATCAGACCCGCAGGCTGGCAATAAACTGGCGGACCACCCGGGGCGTGCGGCCCGGATGGTGCATCTCCCACTTGACGGCCTCGGCATGGAGGGTCTCCTGCTCCATTTCCACTCCGTAATAGGCGGCCATCCGGTCCACCATCTCCAGATATTCCTTCTTGCCCATGGCCAGATAGGGGATGCGCAGACCAAAGCGCTCGGCCAGAGAGGTTTTCTCCTGAATGGTCTCCGATGCATCCACCTCATCTCCGGCCCGGTCGCTGAAGGTCTGACGGACCAGATGGCGGCGGTTGGAGGTGGCATAGATGGCCACATTGGTGGGCCGGCGCTCCAGTCCTCCCTCCAGAATGGTCTTCAAAACAGAATAAGTCCGGTCGTCCTGATCGAAGGCCAGGTCATCAATGAACAGGATGAATTTCCGCCGGCGCCCTCCCAAGGTGCGGATCAGGTCGGGCAGTGTGGAGACCTCCTCCTTCTGGACTTCGATCAAACGGAGATCCTCAAACCCGGGGATGGAGAGGAGGGATTTCACCGTGGCGGATTTTCCGGTACCGCTGTCCCCATAGAGCAGGACATTGTTCACCTGATTGCCTTCCAGCATGGCACGGGTGTTGGCGATGACCTGGTCGCGCTGGCGCTCATATCCCATCATCTCCTCAGGCGTATGGCTGTCCGGCTCCTGTACCGGCCACAGCTTCCCCTCCTCCCACAAAAAGGCGCGGTACTGGGCAAACCGTCCCGAGCCATGGGCATGGTAAAAGGCGGTGAGGGACTCCGCGTCAAAGGGCGCGCTGCACGTCCAGCGGGGCAGCCCCTCCAGAACCGGGGCAAAATCAGCCGAGACACAGGTGCTGATTGCGCGGATCACCGTCTCACAGTCCAACTCCGCCAAGTATGCCAGCGTCTGAATGTCCCGCCGGGCGGCAGACTCCAGCACAGGGTCCTGCTCCTCGCGCTCCACCTGCCAGGCATAGGGAGACTCCTGATAGCGCAATGCATCATGCAGCCAGTCGGAGAGCCCCTGCTTCCCTGTCTGCCAGAGTGTATAGAAGAGGCGGGTATAGCGTTCTACCGCCTCTTCCCCCTTCCCGTCGTGCAGCGCGTCCAGCATAGACATCACCAGCTGCATCACCGGCTCATCCATCAGGTGTTTGTACGCCGCTATGCCCCGCAGGGAGCAGCGCAGCAGATCCAGTTCCATTTCCGCTCTCTCCTTTATCTGCACCGGCAGAATACCTTGCCATACAGCCTGTCTTTTCTTTCTGCCGCTAAAGTTTTGTAGATTTTATTTTAGGCCCTTCTCACCGGACTGTCAACAGATAGCATTGACTTATCCCCAGTCCTTGCTTTATGCTGTGTTTAGAATGCCATATTTCCACTGTCCGCCGGTATGGAAGGAGCGATCGATTTGCAAAGCCGGATTACAGAAGGGCCGATCTGGAGGCATCTTCTCTCATTTTTCTTTCCTATTTTGTTGGGAACCTTTTTTCAGCAGCTATATAACACCGTAGATGCCATCATTGTAGGTAATTTTGTGGGGACAGAGGCGCTGGCTGCCGTGGGTGGTCCTGCCGCAGTCCTCATCAACTTTCTGGTCAATCTCTTTGTGGGACTCTCCTCGGGCGCTACGGTCATCGTCGCACAGTACTATGGCGCACGGCAGATCCAGGAACTCCGCCGCACCGTACATACGGCCATCGCCCTGGCGATCGCAGCAGGTTTGGGCGTCATGGTGTTGGGTATCGCCCTCTCCTATCCAGTCATGGTACTCATGGGCACACCGGCCGAGGTCATGGACTACTCCCTGATCTATCTGCGGATCTATTTTGTAGGAAGCATCGCCTCCTTCCTCTACAACGTGGGTTCCAGCGTCCTCCGGGCCATTGGCGATACGAAGCGGCCTCTCTATTTTCTGATTGCCGCCTGTTTGACCAATATTGTACTGGATCTTATATTTGTGGTCGGCTTTGGTCTGGAAGTGCTGGGCGTAGCCCTTGCCACGGTACTCTCACAGATCGTCAGCGCCGTGTTGGTCATGCTGGTCCTCTGCCGTCCGGACTCGATTTTCTGTATTGCTCGCAAGGAGATCCGGTTCCATCCGGATATTCTCAAGTCTATTCTCCGCATCGGTCTGCCCACCGGGCTTCAGTCCGATATGTATACCATTTCCAATATGCTCATTCAGTCCTGCATCAATTCCTTTGGCACAAGCACCATGGCAGCGTGGACTGCTTTCTGCAAGCTGGACGCCTTCTATTGGATGATCTCCGGTGCATTCGGCATCTCCATCACGACCTTTGTGGGGCAGAATTTCGGCGCGCAGCGTTACGACCGGGTCCGGAAGAGTGTGCGGGTCTGTCTGCTCCTCTCCCTGGTGACCGCCCTGCTGGTCAGCGGACTGTATGCCCTGGGCGCCCAGCCTCTGCTGCGTATGTTCTCCACCGATACCCAGGTGATCGAGATCGGCACTTTTATCCTCTGGCGCATGTCCCCCTTCTACTTCACCTTTATCTGTGTGGAGGTCATGGCCGGCGCCATCCGCGGTACGGGAGATTCGTTGAAGCCCATGCTCCTCACCTGCGGCGGTGTGTGTGTACTGCGTGTGGTCTGGATCTTCACGGTCCTCCCGCTGGACCGCACGCTTGGTACCCTCCTGCTCAGCTATCCCATGACCTGGAGCATCACTTCCCTGCTGTTTATCATCTACTATGTGCGCGGGAACTGGATGCCCCGCCAAATCCAGAAGTATGGGTTTTCAGAAGAACAGCCCTGATGGAAGAGAATAAAAATGGCTCTGCATCTCATAAAAAGATGCAGAGCCATTTTATTTTATTGATTGGGAACAACCGCGAAGAAGACCAGATTCTCCGTGCCGTCATTGATCAGGCTGTGCGCATGTCCCTTGGGGCAGTAGTGGCATACACCGCTCTCTACACGCTCCTCACCATCGTCATAGAGGACCTTTCCGGAGCCCTGGAGCACATAGATGATCTCACTGCTGGTCTCGTGGGTGTGGTATCCCACCGATGCACCCGGCTCCAGCACACTGCGCATGATTTTATTGTGTTCATCCACATGCATTTTTGCCTGAACGGCTTTCTCACCGCCATAAAACTTTTCCAGGAGCGTCAAATCCATCGCATCAAAATTCAAGATCATCTTATTCTCCTCCAGTGCATATAAAATAAGGACGGACAGCTTACACTGTCCGTCCCTGTGTCGGCATTACCTATCTTCCCGGTCCGTCTCCAGACAAGTATTTTCGGCGCAGGTGAGCTTAACTTCCGTGTTCGGAATGGGAACGGGTGGACCCTCACCGCAATCAACACCGACTGCTATTTCAACCATCTCCGGTTAAAACCATAATTAAATTGGTGACCCGTACGGGAATCGAACCCATGTTTGCGGCGTGAGAGGCCGCCGTCTTAACCGCTTGACCAACGGG
>NZ_JADMVY010000020.1:0-24723 GCF_015547905.1 Clostridium sp. J1101437_171009_A5 | reverse complement strand
ACCACTGTCAATCTCTGGTCTGTCTTTCGTGCTTTTTTGTCAGAGTACTGTCCTTTCTATAGGTACCATTTTAGTCTTTTCTCTGACCTAAATCTCTGATAGAGTGAGTCCTTCTGGGTGGTTCACAATGAACCGCCCCTGGGTCCAGCAAATGGGCGCAAATCTCCCTTGGCGGAAGATTTTGAAATTCCCTTTGATTCTCAGAGAGTGGTTTGTACTGCATTTTGGTACAAACCACTCTCTCTTTTATTTCACGGTATAAAGATTGGAAGTGCTGCTCCCGTTTGCTCTTTGGCGGGAAGCCTTTTTCAGGTATCCGTGCTGCTCCAGATCGTGAAGCGCCCGCTTGACCGTGGAGCGGGACAGCTTCATGTCCGAGGCAATGGTCTTGATGCCCGGCCAGCACTTTCCATCGGCATCCGAGCGGTCACGCAGGTACATATAGACCGCCATTGCTCTGGAGGGTAGCTCGGTGTCGGCGTAAATCGTTCCGAAGTAACTCATCGTTCCTCCTCTCCGAATGTCTTCATCTGTTTTCCTCTTTTTACGGCTCTCTCCTGAGCCGGAGTGTGGGCGATTCCACCCCGGCTGGATACCGCATAGCCGCGGCTTTCATCCATCTCCTCCGGTTCACTGAGCTGCGGAAGATTCCGCTCCAGATCCACCCGGTTGGCATAGGCCACTGCTCGGTTGGCTCTCTCCGGCACCACATACGGCTCTCCGAAGGTAATGCCCCAATTCAGGAAAAGCTGGAGCTGGGTCCGCATAGGATGTGTGCCGGTTTTCATGACGATGAAGCTGCCCTTGGGAATGGATTTCAGCTCGTCGGGCGTCAGCAGGGCGCGCTCCATCATCTGCAGGCTCTGGCTGGGATCGTTCCTGCCCCGGCTCACCGAGCCGGAGAGGACGGTGCGGCTGCCCAGGGCTTTGGACAGCACTTCGGCGGTCTGGCTGTTGGGTGCAAAGCCGCCGAAGATGGTGTCCTGGCAGTTGTCCTGAATGATCTCGCAGCCCTCTTTCCCGTAGTTTTTTTCGAGCTGCGCTAAGGACTGGATGATCGGCACGAGCGTTAACCGGCGAGAGCGTCCAGCGGAGAAAAGGGGCAGTATATCAAACGGGGGCATGGTGCCGAATTCGTCACAGAAAAGCACCACCCGGTTCTTCAGCTTGCCGCCGTTCTCATCGGCCACAGCGAACAGCTCCCGGCTCAGGTTCTGGATCATGAGACCGGCCATGAAGTTCTTGGTTGTGTCTTCTTCCGGCAGGATCAGGAAGATGGCAGACTTCTCCGAAGCAAACTTCTCAGCGTCAATGGCGCTGTCAAAGCAAAGGATCTGTTCCAGCTCGCTGTCCAGGAACGCATTCAAACGGGACAGCACGGTGGACATGACGGAGGCCATGGCCTGCTCGGCGCTGTTGAGGGCGGCGCCGGCAAACCACCGCGCCTTATGATCAGGCGGCAGTTTTGCCATCAGGAGCTGGAAGTGGCTCTTTCCCTTGACCCGGCTGGGTTCCAGCAGATCCTGTACCAGCTTAAACACGGAGACGATATGCCGGCGCTCCTGGGGGTGGTCTTTATCGGGCGGCAGGAACTCGGCCAGCATCAGGATGACCGAGGTGAGCAGACCTTCCGCCGCATCGTAGAAAAAAGCGTTCTGGCCGCGGTTGCTGTCATCACCGTCCGGGTTGACGATGGTCTTGGACAGGATTTTGGCGTATTTCTCGGCCTTGGCGCGGGCCGCAAGATTGTTCGGGTCATTCCGGGCAATGTCCATATACCGGTTGACCAGCGTCAGCAGATTGTTTCCGTCTGAGCGGGTGGGATTTCGCAGGTCGATAACTGATACATGGTACCCATAGCGTTCTTTGGCAATGGTTCCGTAGTTTCGGGCCAGGTCGCCCTTGCTGTCCAGCGCCAGCCAGCTCATGCCGCTGGCGCAGGCGTACTCCAAATTCGGATAGAGAAAATAGGCGGTCTTGCCGATACCGGAAGCGCCGATCATGAGGCAGTGGATATCGTCGCTGTCCACCAGAGCGGTGAGCTCGCCCTTCTTGCCCTTGCATCCCAGTACCAGCCCCTGCTCCGTGGGCAGGTTCTGGCCGCTGCGCCATTTCTTCACCTCGAAGGGGACATGGGCATAGGTCTGCCGGATCTCTTTGGCTGTGGCCCATCTCGCGGTGCCGTGCTGGCCGTCGCCGACCGTTTTGGATTTGATCCCGCTCAGAGTGTAGTAGTGGGACAAGGCGGCCAGACAGCCGATGACCAGAAACATCAGCCCGCCGGCGGCCAACAAAATCAGGACTTGGTGTGGCATGGTTAACCCCTTTCAGGGCACACCACTTCCTGCTCGGTTCCATACTTCTGAATACGCACATCACTCTTGTTACGGCCTACTTCGGGCGAACAGGAAGTGGTGTGCGTTGTTGTTATTTACTGCATGACTTGTGCGTAGGACGGTTCCTCAGCGGTCAGATCATCATTCCAATCCTTGTGTGCGGGAATGAGCCTTTCCACCGTGTACCTCTCTGCCAGCTGTTCCTTCATGCGCCGGCTGGCCAGGTGGCCAGCCTCGTCATTGTCGAGGCAGAGCAGGACCGTATTGATTTGCGGCTGCCGCTCCAGCAGCTTCAGCACCGGCTGAACGGAGGTGCCGCAGCAGGCCACATAGCTGTGGCTCTGCCAGCCCTCCGGATGGAGCGTGATGTAGGAGAGCATATCGATGGGAGCTTCGAACACATAGAGGCTTTCATCTCTGCCGATGTGGTGGAAGCTGTGGCGGGGATCGCAGCCCTCCACATTGAGCCGGAAGGCTTTGCCGAAGCTGTTGGCGCTGCGCTTGTGGGCATGGCGGGGGACGCCATCTTCATCCGTACCCACGAAAACCGCATTGTGGTAATCGGCGTCTTCATACAGCAGCTTCTCTCTGGCAAAGTGCGCCACAACACTCCGGTCGATATTCCGGTGCTTGACCAGATAGGCATAGACCCGGCGCATATTGGAATTGGCCGGCGGAAGGACAAAGGGTTTGGGCGGCTCCTCAACCCGTTCTTCGGCAGAAGGATAAACCGTTCGCAGCTCGCCCCCCAGAAGCATGGTCACCGCCTCCGGATAGCTGAGGTGATAAAACCGCTGCACGAAGCTGACGGCGTGGCCGCCCCGCTCCTCGGCATGATCGTACCACTCGTTGCCGCGGATGGTGACACTATGGTCACGGGCCAGCCGTTTCTCTCTGCCGGAGGCAAGGAGCTTTTCGCCCCGGCAGCGGAGGAACTCCTCCAGATCAACGGAGGCGGCTCGCTGCTTCTGTTCTTCCGTGAAATGAATGTAGGTCGACATAGGCTCCTCCTGTTACATGGTCTGCTGATAGGATACCTGCTCCTCATGATCATCCGCCTTGTGGCCCATGGCCATCCGCTTTTCCGTCAGCCGCTTGCGCCGTTTGGAATCAATGCGAATCCCTGCCGGATTGCGAGGCGGCATGGAATTGTCCCGGAAGATCCGGCTCATGTGATGGAGCAGCTTGGTTGCCGCCAGCATGACGGACGGATCTCGGAACTGGTCAAAGCGGTCAAGGAAGAATTGAGCATACGCATTGCCCTGGGCAGCGGAGCGGGTGAACCAATCCCTGGCCTGCTCCCGATCCTGTTCCACATCCCGGCCCAGGAGATACAGCTTGCCCAGTGTGTACTGAGCAAACGGGTTTCCTTGTCTGGCGGCGGCAGTCAGGTACTCCAGAGCTTTTCTCACATCCTTCTTTACGGACTCACCGGTGAGACAGAGCTTCCCAAGGCGGTATTGGGCAAACGGATTCCCATGCCCGGCGGCCTTGTCCAGCCAGCGCACCGCCTCATCGGTGCGCTTTTGAGAGAGCAGGAGCTTCCCGAGTGCGTATGCCGAAAAGTCATTTCCGGCCTCTGCGGATAAGCGAAACCAACGCTCCGCTTTTTCATGATCCCGCATGGTGGAGAGGTCATCCCGATAAAACTTGCCGAGCTGATGCGCCGCCACCGTGTATCCATCCGCCCAGAGCTGCTCCAGCGCTCGGACAGCTTCGGCGTGTTCCTCGTCCAGCGCATAGACATCCCGCAGGATTGTTTTGGCGGCACGATAGCGTCGAGCCTGTTCATATACGCTGCTGGATCGCTGCTCCTCATGTGCCGCCTCCGGCTCCGGCTCATCTTGCATCTTCTCATCTTCAAAAGTCGGGAGGCCGAGGCGGATGTTCTCGGCCTCCCGGATGATATCGTTTTTGATCCGGCGGAACTCTTTCTGCTGAGAGAGCGGGAGATGCTCCCGCGGTGTACGGCTGCCATAGCACTCGTTCAGCTCATCCCGGATCTGATTCCAGGTTTCATAGCACTTTGCTACTTCCGGCTGCCGGGCCAGCTCGTCCACGATGGTGTCCACCAATGCTTTGAGCGGTTTCTTCAGATAGCCATACTGCTTTTTCCCGGTGGTGGTTTCCAGCGCCTGCACCAGCTGGCGCATCTGCTTCTCGATGACAGGGTTGTCGCAGAGCTGATGCTCCATCTTCTGAATCAGCTCCCGCATGGTATCCTGCGACGCTTCGATCAGTTCTTTATAGGCAACATCCTTCCGCTCGTAGATCTGGATCATCTCATCCCGGAAGATGGTGTTGGTCAGCTTGGAGCGCATGGCCGCAATGCCTTCCCTGGTCAGGAAGCCCTCCTTCGGATCGTCTGACCAGACCATCATGTGGATGTGGGGGTGATGCCCCTCATTGTGGAAGGCCGCATACCAGTGGAAGTGATCAGCCGGTATCTTCATGGCCTTGGCCAGATCCTGTGCGTGCATCATGAGCAGGCCGCGCCATGCGTCCGCATTGTCGTACCCCAGCCGGGCAGCATCCTCACGGCGCAGGGAGTAGATGATGGTCCACACATTTCCGTCATGGGCTTCCAGCTCAGACATGGCTGCGTCGAGGTCTACTGCGGCGGCGGAGTTGAACAGGCCATGGGCCCCGCGGCGCTCCACACGGGGGCGGGTGGCAATGTAGGACATATATCCGCTCTCTGAATTTATCTCATGGAGGTTTGCATCCAGCGCCATGGTGATGAAAGCTGATGCGGTACCAAGGGTAGGTGCCTTGCGGTAATCCTCATACTCGAACAGCTCCACGGCATCAGGGAAATCATGCAGGAGCTTTTGGATCAGCTCCTGCTGGCCCTTGGTGACGGGACCATTTCCGGTCAGCTTCTCCACACCCTCGCGGGTGGCGATGTACTTCATGTACCCGCCGGCCTTTTCGGATTTGATGTAGCCGCTTTTCTGTACGAGTTTCGCCATGGGTTACACCGACCTCTGGAAGTCCAGGGCGTCCTTGAACGAGATGCGTCCGTTGGTGCGCTTCATATCCCGAATGGCGCGTCCCCGCAGGCGCTGGTATTCGCCTTCGTCGATGTCGGTGTCGTAGGCGATGATCTGCCCCAGCACATTGAGATCCACGCCCTGCTTGAACAGGAGCGAGCCCATGCGTCCGGCGAAATTGTCCAGGGTGCCGGTGAGCATGGCGGAGAGTGCTTCGGGCAGGAAGCCGCCGGCGTTCTTCGTGTTCAGATAGCCGATGTAAAACCGGAGCGCATTCTCCACGAATTCGCTCCGGCTGGCGCAGTTGTCGAGGCGCAGGTAGATGTCTACCTTCTCGTCCAGATCCTCAGAGATCCAGAACCCCTTCTTCGTTTTTCTGCTTTCGGACTTCAGTAAAACCACTCCTTTTTTCGTCAAGTCCCCGCTGCGAAAAGCCGGAAACTGCCCGCACTGCGGGCAGAAGTGGGAGAGCCGGGGGCGGCATTGTCCCCGGCTCTTTCTCCTGCTTTGCTTTCGTCAGCTTCCCGCTCCCTTGGAAAGCGGCCCAAATCCCGCCTGTTTCCCTCTGGAGGGGTACACGGTCGACTGGCCGCTGAAAGCCGCACACAGCGGCTCACAGGGGGCAACGGGGGCTACATCTGCATCTCTGGGAGTTCCTGGCTCTGCTCCGCCAGATAGTCTGCATTGCACTCCTCCAGACTCTGGCCCCAGTGCTCCTGACAGTAGGTGTTCATCTTGGGGAGGAGCAAAGCCTGCTCCTCGGCGCTGAGCCGGTACTTGAATGCCTCCTCGTCGCCGTTGCCACGCTGCAGATACACCTCCAGCGTGTCACAGACGCGACGGGCATCCAGATCGTAGTTGGCATAGATGTTCAGCCAGTCGTCATTCTCGGAGGTGCAGACATCAGTTCCGAACACTTGATCCGCATTGAACGATACTTCCATGTAGAACTCCAGCAGGTTGTCGTTCTGAATAATGTCCTCGGCGAAGGAGATGTCCTCGGCGCAGAGCCGCCGGCTGCCGGTGAGGTATTCCGGTTCCGGCTCCTGGTTGAGCGCCCTCTCCTCCAGACGGTCCAGGAAGATCCGCCACCTTTCATCCGGCGCGGCGTTTCCTTTCTTCATGGCGAAGTAGGCGGCGGTGCTTACATCCCGGATTCTGAACCGCTTCCAGCCATCCATGATGCTGACGGCTTCCATATCGCCGCTGTCGAGGTCGATGTCGTAGGCACCCACCACCCGGCCGGTGTTGTCCAGCCGCTCCGACACGTAGGAGTTGAACGCCTCCTGAGAGATTCGCTGGGTGTGCAGCAGCGTTTCGACAAAGCGGTGGGGCGCCTCGTCGGGCGGCTTGCGGATGTAGCTGCGCAGCCGTCGGGCGGTCGAGAGCAGCTCAAGTTTTTCCTCGGCCAGAATATAATCGGAGCTGCCGTTCTCCGTGACATGAAAGACGGCGAACCGCCGTGCGGCCTCCCGAGCCTCCTCCTCCGCCTGCTGCTCTGCCCAGAGCTCATGGCTGATGCGCTCGTACTCCCGCTGAGGAAGCTGGTTGCACATTTCATCAAGGATATTCTCCAGATGCTCCTCCAGCGTTTCCCCCTTCAGTTGTTTGCTCAGAGCGTCGTACCACCGCTCGTCGAGCCAGAGTGTGATCTCACGGCCCCTCATTGCATTCCTCCCATTTCCGGCCCACACTGCTTCATCTCAGGGTACTCGGTCAGGAGGTGCCACACGCCGTTTGCGTAGTTGGCGCTGTTGACCGTCTGACTGAGAAGATCGTCGGCAGAGAGCGACATCGTGATACCGGGCACGCCGGGATGCGCCGCAGCACTTTGGCCGCTCATCAGTCCTTCCGCCTGGGCTGCGGTCAGAGGCACAAAGCCGCACGGAGTCATCAGGGAAAAGACGCCGCCAACATGGGTGGCCAGGAAATCACGAACCGTGCGTGGGCCTGCGTCATCAGTCAGATCCTCCCGAAGTGTCCAGACGCAGTGGAGCAGCTCCTCACCATGGGAGGCATCCAGACCATTCTCCGCAATCCAGCGGTCTGCCAGCTCATCCAGCGGCTCGTCCAGCCCCAGCAGAAATCTGGCGTCCTCCTCATTGATGGCGTCCTCGATATTGTCGTGGATCAACCGTGCGGCGGTGATCTCCTCAGCGGCATCGATCAGCTGAGAGGGATCGGCCGCCATCCACTGCTTGACCCGGCGCTCATAGTCGGCGCTGATCCGCTTCTTCAGCTCCTTCTTGTAATCCATGGCGATCTCATCTTTGTTCACTGGATCACCTCCGGTTCCTGGTCAGGCTTCGGTGCGGCGGCTCTCGGGCTGCGCCGGGGCTTGCTCGGAGCGGCGGCGCTTACATCGCTCTCATCGATATACTCCCGCACAGGGGCGGGCACATATTTTTCATAGAGCTTCACCAGCGCATCCGTCATCTCACGATCCAGGTCAAGCTCCTTCTTGCCCATATAGCGTTTGAGCGCAGAGAGCTTCTCCTCGTCGAAGGTGATGGTCAGGTTCACTTGCTTCATTGGCACTTCCTTTCTCAGTCATAGTTGATGTATTCGATCTGCAGCCAGTGGGTCCAGCCCCGACCCTCCAGCTTTGTTTTCACCACACCTTTTTTGGTATTCATAGCTTCAATCACATAACCGTCACCGATGTACACGCCGATGTGGCCGTCATGCCAGACAGCGAGGCCGGGGATATCCGGCATGGTGTCGATGGTTCCGGATACTGAGGCGTTATAGTACATCTGGTTGGCACCAAGATCCGGCATCCCGTTGGTCCCATACTCAATGGTCATGGTGTCGGGATTGAGCCATCCGTACCCTTTGATCAGGCCCACGCAGTCTGTGGTTCTGCCGCCCAGCCAGTTGGCACGGATGAAGTCCGCATAGCTGCCGACGCCATCAGGGTACTGCTCCAGCTTGTAGGCGAAGAGCGAATCGGTGAGGACACTGCCGTATGTTCCCCAGACATAGCCCCAGCCGGACTCCCAGGCGTGGATGGCGTAGGTCACAAGGTCTGCGGCGTTCTTGGTGGTGGGATCGGTGAAGGCGGAGATGTCCAGCTCTATGCTGCTCCCATCCCCTCTGAGATACTCGCCGCTGTAGCTGCCGCCCCCGGCGCTCCCTGCGATCATAGTATAGATATGGTCGATGTTGCTCTTGTCATCTTCCGTGATCTCTCTGCCCAGATGGGTTTCCAGATTGGCGTAGGCCTGGGTCAGAGAGACAGGCACCGCGACGGTGTATTCTTCTTCCTCTGTACTTGTGGTCCCGTCCTCCAGGGTCACTTCCACGGTTCGGGTTCGGGTTTCAGTAGTGTAGAAGCACCCCACGAAGCTGTTCGCCGCCCGTGTGGACGGGGCGTCGTCCCCAAAGCAGAGGACATAAAAAACAGCCTTGACTCTGATCGGGTCAAGGCTGTTGCCGCTGTCCATCTGCCCATTGGCAGAGGACACCGCCGAATCCAGAAGAGAAAAGGCCGAGCGCATTTCCTCGATGTGATATCGGAACTCCGCCGGAACTTCTGCGGAGAATTCCGCTCCGTAGAAGCATGCCTCCACCGAATAGTTGTTATGCTCCGCCCCGCCGGAGCCAATGGCGCAGAGCAGGGTGATCAAAAGGATGACTGGTGAAAAGACTGCCACCAGAATCCAGCCCACACCTTTCCGGGCCTTTTCGTTGGTAAGCAGCATGGCGGCGGCCTTGGCCACCGCGGCAGCAGAAACAGCCATCAGCGACCACCTGCCGTTCCGAAGAGTTTTTCCTTGTAGGCCGGGGCGTGAACCTCCAGCAGGTATCGTTCATTGCCGCACTTGTACAGGCAGACGCCGCGCTGGGGGAACTTGATGAGATTGTATTCCGACTCCTCCAGCTGGAGCATATCCATGTAGGACCGCTTGTCGATGGAGCCGGCGTTGAACAGAAGCTGGTGAGGCGGGATGCTGAACAGGGGCTTGGTCATCTCGCGGACGCCCTCCTGGTCTGTGTTTTTATGATGAACACAAAGAAAATGGAGATTGTAAGAATGGAAGGAGGTGTGACGAAGTAATCGGTACAGACCTCCTTCCGTCTGGATATGTGAAGACGATCAAAATGGAGGTTATTACATTGCATCAACTGAAAAGGTATGGCGTTTCCGAACGCTTTTTAGCAGAAGCTACTTTATATCCGAAAGAGATACTGGCCAGAGTGACCGCCCAATACCGGGGAAAGTATAAGATCGTGACCGAGCAGGCGGAACTGCTGGCGGAGGTATCCGGCAAACTTCGGTATGAGACAGAGGAACTGGCCCAATACCCCAATGTTGGCGACTATGTCATGGTGACGGTGGAGTGTGGACTGGCGGTCATCCACCGGGTGCTGCGGAGACGAAGCCTGTTTGTCCGAAGAGCAGTTGGCGTGTCCGGTCAGGCTCAGCCTGTGGCATCCAATGTGGATGTGGTCTTTTTGTGCATGTCCCTCAACCAGAATTTCAGCCTGAACCGTATGGAGCGGTATTTATCCATTGCGTGGGACAGTGGGGCAACGCCGGTCATTGTATTGACCAAGGCGGATTTGTGTGAGGACATTGCACAGGCGGTTTCTCAGGTGGAGGCCATCTCCTGTTTTTCGGATATTCTGACGCTGTCCATGTTTGATGAGGATATCCGCGACAAATTTGCGCCCTATTTTGCCAAAGGACAGACCTGTACGTTTATCGGCTCCTCCGGTGTGGGAAAATCCACCCTCATTAACTGCCTGCTGGGCGCGCAGGCTATTTCCACTCAGGAGATCGGCAAGGGAGACAAAGGACGGCACACCACCACCGGGCGAGAAATGTTTCCCTGCCCGTTAGGCGGCGTGGTGATCGACACACCCGGTATGCGGGAGATGGGGGCTGAGAGCGCGGACCTCTCCCATGCCTTTGGGGAGATCGAGGACTTGGCCCAACATTGCAGGTTTCGGGACTGCACCCATACCAACGAACCGGGGTGTGCTGTCCTGGCAGCGGTGGAACAGGGACGGTTGGATCAGAGACGGCTGGACAGCTATCGCAAACTGGAGCATGAGAGCGGTTATGACGGACTGAGCAGCAAGGAAGTTGAGGTCAAAAAGGCGGAGCGTATGTTCAGGGAAGTGGGCGGCATAAAGCAGGCCCGGCGGTTTGCTAAAGAACACAATCAGCGCAAGCATGGCAAATTCCCCGGCGGAGAGATGTAAGGAGGACAAACGTATGAAGCAAGAGAATATCATCATCCGCCGGGAAACGCAGATAGACCACGCTGCCGTAGAACATTTGACCCGGGAAGCCTTTTGGAATGTGTACCGCCCTGGCTGCCTGGAGCACTATGTGGTCCATGTGCTGCGTGAGGATCCGGACTTTGTACCGGAGCTGGACCTGGTCATGGAACGGGACGGGGAGCTCATAGGCCATGTGCTATATATGCGGGCTAAGATCGTGGCCGACGACGGCCGGGAGATCCCCATGATGACCTTTGGCCCCATAAGCATCCGGCCCGACCTGCAGCGGCAAGGCCTGGGCAAGTATCTGCTGGACTATTCCATGGAGTTGGCCGAGGAACTGGGTGCCGGGGCTCTGTGCATTGAGGGCAACATCGACTTCTACGGGAAGTCCGGCTTTGTGGTGGCTGGGACGAAAGGCATCCGCTACCACGGGGAACCGGAACAGGAGATTGTCCCCTATGTTCTGCTAAAAGAACTCCAGCCCGGTTTTCTGGACGGTATCACTGGCGTCTACCACACGCCAAAGGGCTACTATGTGGACGAGTCCGCGGCGGAGGAATTTGATTGCAGCTTCCCACCCAAGGAAAAATTGAAGCTGCCAGGGCAGCTGTTTTGAGGGAAGAAGCCCCTCAAATTCTGCGCCGTAGAAAACAAAAAAGGCGGGCACTCCCTCTCGGGAGTGCCCGCCAAGTGGTCAAAGCAGAAATCCGTCTGTGGTATTTCTGTGGTCAAATGAGAAATCGCCGCAGTTTTCACTGCGGCGATTTCCAGTTTTGGTGGACCTGATCGGATTCGAACCGACGACCCCCACAATGCGAATGTGATGCGCTCCCAACTGCGCTACAGGCCCATATTGACAATTTTTCAATCAAAAAAGTTATGAAAAACGGATTTTTGAGATATTCAATTTTGAGGGGTAAGTCCAGAAAATCGGACTACTAAATTGGAAGGGAACCCGAGCCGTGGGATGAGGTTTCATATGGATGCGAATGTAGTGCGCTCGCAAAGTGGCAAGTTTTCTGCCCACGGACTGCGGTGTATGGTCTGATGAAAATACTGGGCGAGCAGTAATAAAAATGGCGCCCCGGTTCTGATCGTTCCGATAGGTCTCTCTGGAAGATACAACAGGCTCCGACGAGGCATCCCTGCTTCTGAACTATGTTTTGACCTGTATGCAACAGCGGTGTACCTGATCCGCTTTCGGGCAAGGGAGATCCTGGTGCATAATGGCCGCGGAGGTCTGGCGGATATGGTCGCATTCAGTTCATACTTGATACCGCGGAGGGTCTGGTCCCCACCCTGGAGCAGGAAAACTCTCAGCAGAGCATCCTGCTCCGCGCACAGTTGTAAGACGAAGTTCTGCCGGATGACAGGACCGCCATGTGTCCTTTTCAGCCTCGCGGGAAGATTCTCACCATTGCTGCAGGCGGCATTTCATCACGAAATCGAAGAAGAAAAGGGTTTGCCGCGAGAATTTTACATATCCCTTCTTTCGGATTTTACAACGGTGAGACTATACTAAATTAAATTGGAAGAACCCCCCGTTCCCTGTCCAAAATAAAATCCGCAGGAGGAAGCAATATGAGAAAAATAAGACGGCCGGCGGTCATTGTCCTGGCCCTGGCACTCCAACTGGGCGCTGTGGTACCCGCGGCCGCGGCGAGCACCAGCCCAACCGCCGGGTATGAAAACGGCAACACCCCCTTGAACCTGACTCAAATTGCCCGGTACACATCCGGCCAATTCAATGTGGACGGCGGTGTTATGGAGATCGTGGCCTATAGCCAGGCCAACGGCTTCGCCTACGCCATCAACGGTCAAAGCGGCCTGCTGGCAGCTATCCCCCTGAATAACCTTACCGCCGGTACCGGCGTGGTCCAGCTCAGCGGCACGGATATCGATGTCAAAGCCCTGGTGGAGGCGGCAGACAGCTCCTTCTGCTACGGGGACATGACATCGGTGGCTGTCTCCCCGGACAAAACCACCTTGGCTGCTGCCCTTCAGGCAGAGGGGTACAACGATGCCGGCCGGGTGGCTCTCTTTACCTGCAATGGGGATGGCTCTCTGACCCTGAAGGGGCTGGTAGAGACGGGCGTGCAGCCGGATATGGTGACCTTTGCCGACAACAACACCGTCCTCACCGCCAACGAGGGCGAGCCCCGGGAGGGCTACGGGGAGGGGATCGCCGACCCCAGGGGCTCGGTCACCGTAGTGAACGTATCCGCCCTCACCAGTGAAGTGGTGGGCTTTGACACCTTCGATGCCCAGCGGGACACGCTGGCCGCTTCCGGTGTGGTGCTGAAGAAAGGCGTGGCCCCCTCCACCGACCTGGAACCGGAGTATATCGCAGTCTCCGGCAGCAAGGCCTATGTTACCCTCCAGGAGAACAACGCCATTGCTGTACTGGACCTGGCCTCCCGGACCTTTGACGGGATCTACTCCGCAGGCTTTGAGGACTATAGCGTCACCCCCGTCGACGTGGACAAGAAGGACGACGCCTATGCACCCAAGACCTATGGCAGCCTGATGGGTATTCGGATGCCCGACGCCATCGCCGCCTTCCAGGCGGACGGCCGCACCTACCTGGTCACCGCCAATGAAGGCGACGCCCGGGAGTGGGGCGACGAGGATCTTGGCACCTTCTACCTCAATGAGGACGAGCGGGACTTCGGCGATGAGGGCGCCGCCTCTCCCACTGGGGCCATCACAGCAGAGAACTCGGACCTCACCGGTAAAGTGGTCTTCTTCAAGTCCGAGGACTTTGACGGACTGGACAGCAGTAAGGACTACCTCTTCGGCGGCCGCACCTTCACCATCTACGAGGTCCGCGCAGACGGCATCACCGAGGTTTTCACCAGCGGAGATGACTTTGAGGCCCTCACTGCCCAGTATCTCCCTGACTACTACAACTGTTCCAACGACAACGCCGTTCTGGACGACCGCTCCGGTAAAAAGGGCTCGGAGGCCGAGAGTGTCACCGTGGGAACGGTGGATGGCCGCACCTATGCCTTCGTCGCTCTGGAGCGTACCGGCGGACTCATGGTCTATGATGTGACAGAGCCCACTGCCGCTCAGTATGTGAACTACATCAACACCCGTGATTTCTCCTCCGTGGTGGAGGGCTCCCAGGAGTACGAGGACGGAGAGCTGGACAAGTGGGTTACCGGAGGCGACGTGGCTCCCGAAGGCCTGCTGTTCCTGAGCGATTCTGCCAGCCCCACCGGCAAGGCACTGCTGCTGGCTGCCTGCGAGGTGTCCGGCACCGTGGCCGTCTACCAGGTGGGCGGCGAGGCGCTCTCTGTCCTGCCCTTCACCGACGTGGAGGAACAGGACGCTCAGGCAGTCCGCTATGTCTATGAAAACGGCCTGATGTCCGGCATCAGCGGGGATCGGTTCGACCCCAACGGAACACTGACCCGGAGCCAGGCAGTTGCGGCCCTGTGGGAACTGGAGGAGCGTCCGTCGGTGAACTATCTGATGAACTTTTCTGATGTGGACCCGGCGGCCAGCTATGGCGAGGCCGTCCGCTGGGCTGTGTCTGATGGAATCGCAGGCGGCTACGGCGGCGGTCTGTTTGGCCCAGACGATCCCATCACCCGGGAGCAGTTGGCTGTCATGCTCTACCGCTACGCTCAGTACAAGGATTATGACACCAACCAGAACGGCATGGCTATTGGAGCATTTGACGACTTCGCCCAGATCTCTGACTACGCAGTAGAGGCCATGACCTGGGCGGTAGAGGCTGGCGTGCTCACCGAAACTGCTGCGGATACCCTGGCCCCCGGCCAGACCGCTACCCGGGCACAGACTGCCCAGGCTCTGCTGGTACTGTCCCAAATGGCAGGCTGAGGAAAAAGCATAAAAACCGAGGCAGGAGGGAATCTTGTATCCCTCAGCCTCGGTTTTTTGTATCATAGGCCAGTTCCGCAGATTGGTGCGCCAGCGGAAGATTCCTCCTGTCCGGGTGAAGCGGCCCAAGCATGCTGTCCCCCCTTCCAGACAAACTTCCCCATGCCGTCTCTTTACATAGATTTGACATAAACTTGACACTGAGGTGGTCGCACGCCCGCCACACAGTTGCTAAACTTTACAATAGTTTTTTCTGCCCTTTGAAAATTCTGCTATGACCCCGAAAATCCGGCATCGGCTTCGTATCCTTCTGCTGGAGGGGGATGGAGGGATAGCAATGGTGCGCACAGAGCACGACATCGCGGCCCAGGTGCAGGCGGCCAAGACAGATTCGGAGGCGGCGGACGCCCTGATCCGTCAGTACATGGGATTCATCCGCTCGGAGACGGTAAAGTTTATCCACACCGCCCCGGAAAACGGACACGAGGACGAGCTGAGCATCGCCATGTTGGCCTTTTACGAGGCGGTGCTGGCCTACGAAAAGAACCGGGGCGCCTTCCTGCCCTACGCCGCCCGGGCAATCAAGAACCGGCTCATCGACCACTGCCGGACGGAGAAGCGCCGCGGCAATGTGATTTCCCTCCACACCCCCCTGGGCGGGGAGGAGGACGGCGGCGAACTGCTGGACACCATCCCGGATGGGGCGGACCACGCGGAGGAGTATGCGGTGCGCACTGCCGACCGGCAGGAGATCCAGGAGTTCTCGGAGAAGCTGGCCCGGTTCGGGCTGACCTTCTCCGATGTGGCGGACAACTGCCCCCGGCAGGAGCGGACCTTCGCCGCCTGCCGCCGGGTGCTGGACTTTGCCCGATCCCGCCCGGAACTGCTGAAGCGGGTGGAGGACACAGGCAAGCTGCCTATGAATGAACTGGCGGTGGGCTCCGGTACGGATAAAAAGACCATGGAGCGGCACCGGAAGTACCTGGTAGCCATCCTGCTGGCCTTTACCAACGGCTATGAGATCATCCGGGGACACCTGTGCCAGATCGCCCCGGCGAAGGGAGGGAGCATGAAATGAACTATCTGGTGATGGAAGTGCACCCGGCCTATGCGGTGGTACTGGATGAGGAAGGCCGGTTTCTGAAGGCCGCCAACCTCCGCTATCAGGTGGGGGACAGAGTGGAGAACATTGTGGAGCTGCGCAGGCCGCAGGAGAAACGGCCCGCCCTGTGGAAGCCCCTGTCCGGCTTGGCGGGCCTGGCCGCCTGCCTCTGCCTGGTGTTCTTCGGCTATTACCAGCCCAATTTCACTCCCTACGGCGCGCTGCGCATCCAAATTAACCCCGACGTGGAGCTCACCCTCAGCCGCACCGACCGGGTGCTGGAACTGGAGGGGCTCAACGATGACGGCCGGGTTTTGATCGAGGGCTATGACTATAACGGCAAGGACCGGAAGGACGTGACCGAGGAGCTGGTGGAGCGGGCCATTGACCTGGGCTACCTCTCCGGCGGGGAGACGGTGTCCATCACCGTCACCAGCTCCGACACCGATTGGCAGGCCCGGGAGGAGCAGGAGGCCCGGGAGGATCTGGAACAGCGGTACGGGGAGACCATCGTGATTCAGATCGGCGCCCCGTCAACCCAGCCGCCGGCCACCGAGGTGGTCATCCCGGTGACGCCGCCGGCCAGCAAACCGGATCCGGAGCCAACCCCCGGACCGGCAGTTCCCCCTGCTGACCAGGACGACACCGACTACGGTCCCGGCAGCGACGGGACGACCGGCTATCAGGACACCGATTACGGCCCGGAGGCGGACGGAATAACCGGCTATGAGCCTCCCGACGACGGGGCCTACAGTGACGGCGTCACCGATTATGAGGACCGGGACGACGAGCAGGATGATGACGATTCGGATGACGACGATCCGGCGAATGAGGAGCCGGATGATGACGACGATCCGGAGGATGACGTCCCGGATGACGACGATGACGGCTGGGATGATGACGGGGATGACCAGGATGAGGACGAGGACGATTGAGGCAAAAAATTTTTCTCCGCGACCCCGATTTTCAAGGCCGGCCGCCGTATCCTCCCTGTGTAAACAAAAGAAAGAAAAAAATCAGTTTAGTGACCCCGGTTTTTAAACTGCAGCTCCGTAATCTAAAATCAGAATATACAACACAGCTGTTATTTTTAAGGAGATGAATGAAATGAGAAAGAACTTCCACACCAAATTGTTGGGCCTGACCCTGACTGCCGCCCTGGCAATGACCGCCCTGAGTGCCTGCGGGAACAGCGCCGGAACGGCCTCCCTCCCCCAGACCTCCGGCCAGACCGCCTCGCTTCAGGAGGAGAACAGCGGCAGCATCGGCACCGTACTTCTGAGCGTGAATCCAGAGATCGAGATGGACTATGACGACGACGGCAACGTGGTGGCTCTGAACGCCCTGAACGATGACGGCCGTGCAGTGCTGGCCGGCTACACCGGCTATGAGGGGAAACCCTGTACCACCGTAGTGGGTGAGCTGGTGGATCAGATCCATGCCGGCGGCTACTTTGACGCCACCGTGGACGGCCATGAGAAGAACATCGTCCTGAAGCTGGAGCGGGGCTCCGCCTACCCCAACGACCAGTTCCTCAACCAGCTGGCCGAGGCGGTCCGGCTGGTGGTGGAGACCGACCAGATCGGCTCTCAGGCGGTGACCCTGGACCAGGACGACTACGACGACGCATACGGCGACAAGGGCTATATCAATGCCTCCGCCGCCCAGAGCATCCTCTCTACCCAGCTGGGCCGGGATGACCTCCAGTTTGTGGAGAAGGAATACGACCTGGACGACGGGGAGTACGAGGTGGAGTTCGTCCTGGACGGCGTGGAGTACGAGTATGAGGTAGACGCCTACACCGGCAAGGTCACGGAAATGGATGCGGAGTTCCAGGACTATGACGACACCGACTACGGTCCCGGCAGCGATGGAATCACCGATTACGGCGTGACTGATTACGACGACACCGACTACGGCCCCAACGCCGACGGCATCACCGACTACGACGACACCGACTACGGCCCCAACGCCGACGGCATCACCGACTATGACGACACGGATTACGG
Source organism: Clostridium sp. J1101437_171009_A5 (assembly GCF_015547905.1). Taxonomy (NCBI): domain Bacteria; kingdom Bacillati; phylum Bacillota; class Clostridia; order Eubacteriales; family Clostridiaceae; genus Clostridium; species Clostridium sp. J1101437_171009_A5. Next base: position 7,199 of record NZ_JADMVY010000020.1, on the reverse strand, counting down.
CCCCAACGCCGACGGCATCACCGACTATGACGACACGGATTACGGCCCCAACGCCGACGGCATCACCGACTATGACGACACGGACTACGGTCCCAACGCGGACGGCGTCACCGATTACGAGGACACCGACTACGATGACCGGGACGACTACGATGACGATGATGACGATGACGGCTGGGACGACTGAGCCCCTCCGTCTGCGCCACGAGCTCAAGCACCAGATCGCTCCCCAGGAGGATCTGGTGCTTACCCACCGGCTGAGGAAACTCTTTCCCCGGGACGGTCACGCCGGGGCGGACGGCTCCTACCGGGTGACCAGCCTGTATTTCGACACGCCCTACGACACCGCTCTCCGGGAAAAGCTGGACGGGGTGGACCGGCGGGAGAAATTCCGCCTGCGGTACTACGGAGCCAGCCCCGCATTCCTCAAGCTGGAAAAAAAGTACAAGGTAAACGGACTGTGCGGCAAGCGTTCCGCCCGTCTGACCCTGCAGGAGGCGGAGCGGCTGCTGGCCGGAGAGGACGCCTTCCTTCTGGAGCGGGGGGAGCCGCTGCTGGCTGAGCTGTACCACAAGCTGCGGGGCACGCTGCTGCGGCCCAGGACGGTGGTGTGCTACGACCGGGAGGCCTTCCTGTACGCCCCCGGAAACGTCCGGGTGACCCTGGACCGAAACCTGCGTACCTGCGGGGACAGTGCCGGCTTCCTCTCCCCCGCCGGGTTTCCCCTCAAACCGCTGGACGGGGTGACCGTGCTGGAGGTCAAGTACGACGCATTTCTTCCCGACCTGGTGCGCCTGGCGGTCCAGACGCCGGACCGGCGGGCAGGGGCCTGTTCAAAATACGCCCTGTGCCGACGGTTTGACTAAATCAATACAGAAAAGGAGCGGCCTGCCCATGAACACCTTTCAGGATATCTTCAAATCCAGCTTTTTGGAACGGCTGGACGCAGTCTCCCTGCTGGACTCCGCCATCGCCCTGACGCTGGCCCTTTGCCTGGGCCTGTTCATTTTCCTGGTCTATAAAACCTGTTATGCCGGCGTCATGTACGCCCCCAGCTTTGGAGTGACCCTCATTGCCCTCACCCTGATTACCACCCTGCTGATTCTGGCGGTGACCAGCAACATCGTCCTCTCCCTGGGCATGGTGGGTGCCCTGTCCATTGTCCGCTTCCGCACCGCCATCAAAGAGCCCATGGACATCGCCTTCCTGTTCTGGTCCATCGCGGCGGGCATCGTGCTGGCGGCGGGGCTCATTCCCCTGGCGGTGGCAGGCAGTCTCTTTGTGGGCATTGTGCTGCTGGTGTTCTCCCGGCAGAAGAACGGGGAGTCCCCCTACATCCTGGTGGTCCACTGCACCGATCAGGATGTGGAGGGACAGGTGCGGGCCCTGGTGGAGGCGCGGGTGCGGCGGCTGAATCTGAAGAGCAAGAGTGTCTCGCCCGGCCAGATCGAGCTGAACTATGAGGTGCGCCTGCGGGAGGCTGACACGGCGTTTGTCAATGAGCTGGGGACCATGGAGGGTGTGGGAAACGTGGTGCTGGTCTCCTACAACGGGGACTACATGGGGTGATGCCATGATCCGCCACCGGTACATCAATTTTATCTGCGCCGCGGTGGCTCTGCTGGCCCTGGCCCTCACCGGCCTGCTCTGCTTCGGGGAGGCCCTGGGCCTTCCGGCTGCCAGCTCCGCGCCGGGGTACGCCTATCGGCTCTTTGACAACGGCCGCGTCCATACGGTGGATCTCCGGGTGGAGGATTGGGGGCAGTTTGTGGCGGAGGCACCGGCGGAGGTCTATGTCCCCTGCACCGCAGTCATCGACGGGGAGGAATTTTACCAGGTGGGTCTGCGGGCCAAGGGCAACAACTCCCTCCGGCTGACGGAGGAGTACGGCCTGTCCCGGTACAGCCTGAAGCTGGAATTCGACCACTATGTGGACGGCGGCAATTACTACGGCCTGGACAAATTTTCTCTGGACGCCTCCTTTCAGGACAACAGCTATCTCAAGACCTACCTGGTCTATGACATGATGGCCTTCATGGAGGTGCCCGCGCCCCTGTGCAGCTATACCTGGGTGACGGTGAACGGCCAGCCCTGGGGGCTGTTCCTGGCCATTGAGGAGCCGGAGGAGGCCTTTGCCCGGCGGAACTTTGGGCCGGACCACGGCCAGCTCTACAAGCCGGACTACCGCTCCCTCCGGGCGGAAAACGCCGACGTGGCTCTGAGGTATATCGGCGATGACCCCGGGAGCTACCCCAACCTCTTTGACAACGCCAAGTTTGACGTGGATGGGGCGGACCAGGCGCGGCTCATTGAGGCCCTGCGGGTACTGTCCACGGGGGAAAACCTGGAGACGGCGGTGAATGTGGACCAGGTGCTGCGGTATTTTACCGTCCAGGTGTTCGTCATGAACTGGGACAGCTATCTGGGCCACACCGGGCACAACTACTTTCTCTATGAGGAGGATGGGATGCTCTCCATCCTGCCCTGGGACTACAACCTGGCCTTCGGCACCTATGCCCTGGGGATGACCGATCCCATCCGGGACCCCAATGTGCTCCTCAACTGGCCGGTGAACACCCCCGCACGGGGTGAGGTCATGCTGGAGCGGCCCCTGTATCACAACCTGATGAAAAACGACGACTATTTTGCCCGCTACCACGCCTATTTCCGCCAGCTGCTCTCGGAGTACTTCCAGAGCGGCCGGTATGAGGCGGTCATCCGGCAGACCCAGGCCATGATCGCCCCCTATGTGGAGGCGGACCCCACCGCCTTCTGCTCCTATGAGGACCACCTGCTGGCGGTGGACACCCTGCTGGAGGTGTGCCGCCTGCGCTGGGAGAGCATCCGGGGGCAGCTGGAGGGGCGCTATCCCATCACCATGTCCCAGCAGGCGGAGCATCCCGGCGCCGGGGTGGATGCCTCCCATTTGGATCTGCGGGCGCTGGGTGATTTTGACGACCTGGAGGCCGCCAAGGGACGGCAGGACAGGGCCATGGCGATAGCAAACACAAGAAGGAGACGGCTCATATTGTCAGCTGCTCGGTAAATAATTGCTTGGGTTTTCGATAAGAAGCTGGATAAAGATTCTAATCCCGGCAAGTATGATACATCGGCAACTGGTCATGTTTTTGTCGGTAAAGGTCCGATGAAGGCGGCAATTTGTGAATTGTCGGAGAAATTAGGGATTTGTGCAGCCCCGGAACAGCTACAATTTGTGATGAAATTCCGCTATCACTATGAGGATCGCTGCGAGAAGGAAAGGGGATTGAAGCTGTTTTTTGACATCATTGATATCCCGTATTTGATAAATATCGCGTGCTGATTTCAGTGTTCCGAATTCGAAATATAGTGACACGATGGGCATCTCATTTGCCCCAAAGGGGATTGTTACACTGGATGAGAGGCTGTTAGAAGCTCTGTTCAACTGTATCGAATATGTCGTGATGCATGAGTTCTGCCACTTCGTTCACCCAAATCATTCTAAGCAGTTCTATGCGTTCTTAACGATGCTGATGCCGGACTGGAAACAGAGGAAAGAGACCCTGGATAAAAGCGCAACTTTCTGGTTGTAAAATATCCGCAAAGAACTGGCTATTTTCCTTAACCTGTGCTATTGTGTCTTGCTACAAGGAGGCGGGGCACATGAACGAAACTTTGAGATTGCTGTACGACAAATTCTACACCCCTCTGCCTATGGTGGAATCCGAACAGGAAGTTGAGACCTGCCACCGGCAGCTCATTGAGCGGTTGGACAAGCCGGAGCGTAAACTGGTGCTGCAGATCATCGACGCCCAGAACCTGATGATAGAGCAACGCTCCGTGGACAGCTTTATCTGCGGATTCCGTCTGGCGTGGGAAATGGCATACGAACTGAATCACTTTGAGATAGACAGGCATCCATCTTCGGAAGAAAAGGCGGAGATGGATGCCTGATTCTATCCCTACTGAATGGCAAGGGTGCCGCCCAACCGATACCGACACAGTCCAAAGCCAGTTTCGGAGCGCTCCAGAATGATCTCCGGGATCTGTTTCAGATACTTCCGCCCAAAGCTGGTGGTTCCGAAGTACGCGTCGAAGTTGGCCACCGGAAGCACCACCCAGTCGGAATCCTCCGGCTTGTTGGCGAGGTAGTAGGACACCATCGTCTCCACCATCTCCACGGGAACCCCCTTGGGCGTGAGCGCGCGGAGTTGTTCTACTAATTCAGGCGGCAGTGACCGCTCCTCATCCCGAAGCGGCCCCAGCTCCAGCGCCTGGGCCAGAAAACTATCAAACCGCAGGCCCCACTGTCCCTTAGTGGTGGGGGCGAACAGGGGGATCTGCATCTGAATCACCTTGTCCCGCCAGGCCCGGTCAAAGCCTTTCTCAATGGCAGCACACTTTTTCTGGGCGCTGCTGGATACCCGTTCGGGATTTTCCCGCACAAAATCCACCACCCGATGCACATGTCTATGGAACCACCCGCTGCCGTTTTTATCCGCAAGGCCGGGAAACTCCCCATGGAGTTTTCCAAAATCACTGCCGAACTGCCACGCCTCCCGGGGCGTGGCGTTTTTGTTGTCCGGCACACTGCACCAAGCACACAGGCCCCGCTTGGCATAGTCGATGCGCTCCCGGGGCGCTTCGGCGGGGCTGCCATCCTCGTTATGAAACAGAAACCCTCTCGCCAGGATGGTCAATACCCGGTTGAGCCCCTCAAAGTCCAGAATGGTGTCGAAGGTGAACCGGCCCAGGTAGGTGGTGTCCTGCTTGTTCCGAGCGGTGTAGTTTACCGCACCGGTGTATGCCTGAAATTCCTTCCACTCATTCAGCATGGTCCACCTCCAGAACATGTTCCTCAATGTGGTCCGGCAGCAGATCCCACAGCAGGCTTCGCTTACCCAGAGCCACCACATAGGGCACCGCCAGGCTGGGCCAGACGATTTTGTCCAGCAGCTTGCGGCAGACCTTGGACACCACGGCCCGCTCGTTGCCGCTGAAGGGGGCAGACAGATAGGCCTCCATCATCTTCTGGAAGGCCGGGGAGTCCGCCGGGCGGCGGAACTGCTTTCGTTCCCGGGCCGTCTCCAGATCGTCGATGTCACAGACCAGATCTCCCAGCAGACGGAACCCGCCGTGGCGGAAATCGGTCAGAAGATCATAGTAGTCTACCGCCTCCGGTAGATGCTCCCGCAGAAATGTTTCTCTCTGTCCTTCTGCCATCAGGTGCCACTGCTGGTCTACGATGGCCTTTCGCAGAGCGGCGATACGCTCCGGGGAGAGCTGCTGGAAGAAGGCATACAGTTCGTCGCTGTCGTAGACTTCTTCCTGTCCCCTGGCGTAGAGGATGCGGTCGATGTCCGTTTTCCGCTGCTGTCCCTTGGCGGGGGCGCGGCAGGCCCGGATGCGGGAGAGGCAGTGCTCGTAGTCCCACAGCAAGGCAGAAACAGAAGAAAGTGTTTTCTCATCCAGCTGCTTCTTCCAACTTCGCTCCTGGGCGAAAGCGAACAACTCGCTGTCCTTTGCCGGTTTCTCCTGAACCTTGGGCGTGTTGCGCTCCAGCTGGCGGGCCAGCCAGGGCAGACGCTCCACCGGGGAGTCCACCTGGTCCCAGTCGATCCCGGCAAAGAAGGTCTCCAGCCGCTCACGGTGGGTGGGCTCATACCAAGCGCGGCGGCGCTCCTCCGCGCGCTCCAACAGATATTTGTACTGGAGGAAAGGAGTGCGCTTCACCTTCCACCCACCCAGAAATTCATCCAGGTTGGGCCGCACACCGGTCTTGGCCGCGTCGATCTCCAGTCCGCTGTAGATAGCCAGGGCCTCTAAGTCCCGGCGGCACCGCTTGCGCTCCTCCGGATCGGCGTGGTCGTTGTAGGCGATGACGCTGCGGTCCAGGGCGGCATTGCAGATCTGTCCGATGCGGGCAGCAAAGGTGTTCTCCACCGTCTGAAACCGGGCCTGCCAGTCGTTAGCGTCGGACTTGGGCGCGGACAAGGATGGAATTTTCAGCAGGGGCAGGTTGGCGTTATTGGAGAGCTGCTGATGGACATCGTAGTCATAATTCCGCTTCACACATCGGTTCAGGATGGGATCGGCAATGGTCTTGATAAGGTCGCCGTCGTAGTCCGCGCCGCCCAGCCGCTCCGCCGCCAAACTGTCAGCAGACACCATGACCACATCGGTGAGGTGGCCCAGGTAGTGCTGGCGCAGTTCGTCGCCCTCTGGATACACCGACAGCTGCAATTCCTCGTTCCGGGCAATGTGGGGATTGCGCAGCAGAGTACAGCTGTCCTCATGGTCATAGGCTGCGCCGGGAGCAAAGAAGCTGTCCTCCGCGAAGAAATCTCCCATCACCTGATTGCAGAAGTCCCGCTCACCGGGCAACTGGAATACACGGGGCGCGATCAACTGCCGCAGCAGTTCCAGCAGATCACCGGAGAGGAACCGGTTGTCCCCTGGTACCAGCAACCGCCCAACGGCATATCCTCGGAGGATCTTTCGGGCCTGTCCGTCCAGCTGTTCCGCATAGATTGGTTCCCGGATAAATTTCGGGTTCTTCTCCAGCACCCGGGCCATGATGTGCGCGTGGCTCCCCTTGGGTTGGTTCAGGCCCCGGCAAAAGTATTCCTGCTGATATGCTTCATTGGCACGAAAGTTATAGTAGGCCGTCTCGGTGGCCTTGGTCAGCCATTGCCGTGGATCATCCGCTGGACTGTGGTCCCAGCCCTCCGGCAGGTCGGCGGGGCGAAATTCCTCCGGCTGAATGGAGAGGGTGGAGAGAAATTGATAATTGAGTTCTACCAGTTTCTCTGGCTCCGTCTTACTCAGGTTGGTGATGTACAGGGCGTGGTTGTAGTCCCGAAAAGCATTCCAGTAGTCCTCCCAGGTCATATTGTTTTCCCGCAGCCAGCCGTAGGCCTTGAACTGACTGCGGGTGAGGATGATGTCCACACTGCGGACAGGGTGCGCCTTGCCCCAGATGTCCACGATGGTCTGGGTTCCGCTACGCTTCAAAAAGTCCTTGAAATCCACCTGATGGAGCATCCCCTTGATGTAGGGCATCCGAATCTGGAAGGAGGTGTGGGTGTGGCTGCCGCAGCAGGCCTTGTCCACGACCTCCGCGTACTCTTTGGAGATGAGGCACACGCCGTCAAAGCAGGTGATGTCCAGATCTTCCAGTGTATCTGCCCGGTAGAAGGTTCCCGGCTCTCTGCCTTCCC